>JAXDPC010000057.1:0-22207 GCA_034668525.1 Sphingomonadales bacterium | reverse complement strand
TCCATATTGCCGGACCAGCCGGTCGCGATCACCGGCACGCCCGCCAGCATGGCTTCGGCCATCACCAGCCCGAAGCCTTCCGAGCGGTGGAGCGAGAGCAGGACGTCCACGCTCGCGATCAGGTCGAGCCTGTCGCCGTCGCCGAGACGCGCCGGTTCGATCCGGATGTTCGGGGCGTCGCCGATCGCCGCGAGCAGCTCGGCCATCTGCTCGGGCGCTTCGTGGCCGTCCGAAGCCTTGAGGATCAGCAAACGGTCGTCCGCGCCGCCGAAGGCGCGGCGGAAGGCCTGCACGGCGGCGACCGGATTCTTGCGCTCGAACGAGGATGCGAAGCTGAACATGACGAGCGCGGTGAAGCAGCCCTGCGTGCCGAAGCGCGTGCGCCGCGGGCGGCCGGTCCGTCCCTGCGCGACCGGGTGCGGCACCACCCGCACCGGCTTGTCCGTCGCCCGGCGGACCGCGTCGGCGACGAAGCGGCTCGGCGTCCAGACCTCGTCGACCTCGGCGAGCGCGGGCAGCCAGTGAGCGGGGATGCGCGGCAGCTCCCACGCCCAATAGCCGATGATCCTCTTGCCGATCAGGTGCCGGCGCCCGAGCAGGGTCAGGATGGCGGAGAGATTGTCCGGATTGAAGTGGAGCAGGACGGTGCCGGGGCCGCTCTCGAGCAAGGGCGGAGGGCTGGCGGAAGGCTGCCGGTCGGTGAGGATGTCCGAGATGTCGACGCTGAGCACGTCGTAGCCGAGCGCCGTGAACGCGCGCTCGGCCAGCCGGCCGCCCTCGCCGATTCCCGTCGGTGTGGAAAGGATGCCGACGACGCAGATCGGCTCCGCCGCCGGCGCGCCGGAGGCGACAGGACGGCTGCGCCCGAGCACCGCCCGCAGCGCGGCGCGCCGCACCGGACGGGGGAGACGGTGCCAGACTTTGTTGCGGAAGGCGCGGACCCAGGGGTTGCGGATCTGGCGGATGCCCAGCGAACGCCGCCGGGACGGATCCGAATTGGAAGAAGCGCCCGCTTCCTGGCCTTGCACGCCGACAATCCCCCAAATTACCGAGCGATTCCCGGCGACCTGCGCGACCTCTGCCACATCTGCGGGCGCGGGTGAAGCGAGCCTCACCCGCGAAAGGCGCGCCACCCTTTCGCCCGCAGCGCGCAGGCGGGGCAGTCGCCGCAGCCATGGCCCCATTCGTGCCGCGTCGCGGCGTCGCCGGCATAGCAGCTGTGGCTGAGGTCGCGGACGATTGCGACCAGCGCTTCGCCGCCCAGCGCGTCCGCCAGCGCCCAGGTCCCCGCCTTGTCGATCCGCATCAGCGGCGTGTGCAGCGCGAAGCGGGCCTCCATGCCGAGGTTGAGCGCGACCTGCATCGCCTTGATCGTGTCGTCGCGGCAGTCGGGATAGCCCGAATAATCGGTCTCGCAGACCCCTGCGACGATGTGCCGCGCGCCGCGCCGGTAGGCCAGCGCCGCCGCGAATGTCAGGAAGATCAGGTTGCGGCCGGGGACGAACGTGTTGGGAAGGCCGCTCTCCCCGATCTCGAAGGCGACGTCCCGGGTGAGGGCGGTGTCGCTCAGCTGGCCGAGCGCGGCGAGGTCGAGGAGATGGTCCGCGCCCAGCCGCTCCGCCCATTGCGGAAATCCGCTGCGCAGGGCGGCGAGGATCGCCGGCCGGGCCGCGAGCTCGACCCGGTGGCGCTGACCGTAGTCGAAGCCGATTGTCTCGACCCGCGCGAACCGCTCCAGCGCCCAGGCGAGGCAGGTCGTCGAATCCTGTCCCCCGGAGAACAGGACCAGGGCCGTCTCGCCTGCCTCCGTCATCGGATGCCGAGCTGCTTGTGGGTCTGCAGCGTCAGCCGCCATTGCGGGTGGGCGAGGCAATATTCGACCGCCTGGCGCGTCGTCGTCGGGTCCGGCCCGTCGAGCGGCTGGAGCAGGAAATGGTCGAAGGCGAGGCCTTCATAGTCGGCCGGGTCCACGCCCTCCTGCGGATAGACCAGCTTGAGCTCGTCGCCGGCCGTGATCGCGAGCGCGGTCCCGGCCTTGGGGCTGACGCACAGCCAGTCGAGCCCCGGCGGCGGCTTCAGCGTGCCGTTGGTCTCGACCGCGATCTCGAAGCCGCGCTTGCGCAACGCCGCGACCAAAGCCTCGTCGACCTGGAGCAAGGGCTCGCCGCCGGTGAGCACGGCCAGCGGCCGGCCCGCGGCGCCTTCGGGCCAGGCCGCGCGCACCGCGCCCGCCAGCGCGTCGGCGTCGGCGAACCTGCCGCCGCCGGGCCCGTCGGTGCCGACGAAATCGGTGTCGCAGAAGCTGCAGTCGGCGCTGGCGCGGTCGCGCTCGCGCCCCGACCAGAGATTGCAGCCGGCGAAGCGGCAGAAGACGGCCGCGCGGCCGGCATTCCGTCCCTCGCCCTGGAGGGTGTAGAAAATCTCTTTCACCGCATAGGCCATCGCGTCCATCTAGTCGCTGGAGCGCGCGGATGCGAGAGCAGGGACCGCTCCGACGGAGATCCTTATGCGCGCTTTGATTCTCGCCGCCTTGCTGCTCACCGTCCCTTCGGCATTGCCGGCCCAGACGCAGCAGGCGGCCGTCCCGGCCCCGTCCAGCGCCGACCAGCGGCTGCGCCGGCTCTATACCGAGGAGTGGCGGTGGCGGCTCAACGAGCAGGCGCGGGTGCCCGGGCCGGACGGCGGCGCCTGGCCGGCCGACCGCCTGCCGCGGGTCGACGCCGCCTCGCAGCGCGCCCGCCTCGTCTATTGGGAGCGCGTGCTCGCCGAGCTGGACCGCATTCCCCTCGACGCGCTGTCCGCGGAGGAGAGGGTCAACGCCCGGATCTTCCGCACCGTGATCGAGGAGAATGCGAACGAAATCCGCTTCCGCACCTACGAGGCGCCGTTCAACGCCGACAGCTTCTTCTGGGGCGAGCTCGCGCCTTATTCGACGCTGCAGAGCGGCGAGGAATATCGCCGCTATATCGGCCGGCTGCGCGACGTGCCGCGCTATTTCCGCGAGAATATCGCCAACATGCGCGCCGGCCTCGCCCGCGGCTTCAGCGTCCCGCGCGTGACGCTGGAAGGGCGGGACCGGACGATGGAGCCCTATCTCGCCGAGGGCGAGGCCAACCCGCTCTGGGCGCCGTTCGCGCGCATGCCCGCATCGATGCCCGCGGCCGAGCAGGAGCGGCTTCGCGAGGCGGCGCGTGCGGCGATCAGGGAGGCGGTGGTCCCGGCCTATCGGGAGCTGCTCGCCATGTTCCGCGCCGAATATCTGCCGCGCACCCGCACCAGTCTCGCCGCCGCCGCCATGCCGGACGGGCGCGCTTATTATCAGGCGATGATCCGCACCTATACGACGCTCGACCTGACGCCGGAGCAGATCCACGCCATCGGCCTCGGCGAGGTCGCCCGCATCCGCGCCGAGATGGAGGCGACGATGCGCCGGTCCAACTTCGCCGGCACCCTCCCCGAGTTCATCCATTTCCTGCGCACCGATCCGCAATTCTACGCGCGCACCCCGCGCGAATTGCTCGCTTTCGCTTCCTATGTGGTGAAGCGCGCGGACGGCGCGCTCGGCGAGACGTTCGGGACGCTGCCGCGCTACCGCCACGGCATCGTGCCGGTGCCCGATGCGATCGCGCCGATCTACACGGCCGGCCGCGGCGGGCTCGAGAATTGCCTGTTCAACACCTGGAACCTGCCCCAGCGCCCGCTCTACGCCATTCCCGCGCTGGCGCTCCACGAATGCACGCCCGGCCACAGCTTCCAGGCCGCGCTCGCGCTCGAGGCGCCGGAGCGGCCGGACTTCCGCCGCGACCTCTATTTCTCCGGCTATGGCGAGGGGTGGGGCCTCTATGTCGAATGGCTCGGCACGGTCATGGGCATCTACGAGACGCCCTATGAGGATTTCGGCCGCCTCACCTACGAGATGTGGCGCGCCGCCCGGCTGGTCATCGACACCGGCATCCACGCCTTCGGCTGGAGCCGCGAGCGCGCGCTCGCCTACCTGCGCGACAATACCGCGCTCTCCGAGCACGAGATCACGACCGAGGTCGACCGCTACATCTCCTGGCCGGCGCAGGCGCTCGCCTACAAATTGGGCGAGCTCCAGATCCGCCGCCACCGCGCCGAGGCCGAGGCCGCGCTCGGCGAGCATTTCGACCAGCGCCGCTTCCACGACGCCATCCTCGCTCTGGGCTCGGTGCCGCTGCCGGTGCTCGAGGACCGGATGCGCCGCTTCATCGAGGAGCAGCGCGCCAGGATCGCGCGCGGGAGCTGACGCGGCTCAGAAGCCGGACAGGAAGGCGGCGACGTTGGCGCCGAGACGGTCGACGGCGTAGCCGCCCTCCATCGCGATAACGGTCGGCAGGCCGAGGCCGGCGATGGGGCGGGCGAGGCGCGGATAATCCCCGGTCTCCAGCCGGAAATGGCTGATCGGGTCGCCCGCATAGGTAGCGGCGCCGTAGCAGCAGACGAGCAGATCGGGCGCGAAGGCGGCGATCCGCTCCAGCGCCCGGTGGAGCGCGGGCGCGTATTCCCTCAGGGACGCGCCCTGCGGCAGCGGCAGGTTGAGCGTCGCGCCTTCGCCCTCGCTTTCGCCGGCCTCGTCGGCATGGCCCCAGTAGAAAGGGTAATCGGTCGCGGGATCGGCGTGGATCGAGACGAACAGCACGTCGCCGCGGCCGTAGAAGATGTCCTGCGTGCCGTTGCCGTGATGATAGTCGATATCGAGGATCGCGACCCGGCGCTTGCCGGCGGCGATCGCGGCCTCGGCGGCGATCGCGGCGGAGTTCAGGTAGCAATAGCCGCCCATGAAGTCGGCGCCGGCATGGTGGCCCGGCGGCCGGCAGAGGGCGAAGGCGGCGCCCGCTCCGGCCAGCACCGCGTCAAGCGCCGAGAGCGCCGTCTGCGCGGACCAATAAGCCGACTCCCAACTCCCCTCGGCGACCGGGGTGGAGGCATCGTAGCTGAACAGGCCGAGCCTGGCGTCGATCCGGTCCAGCGCCAGCGGCCGCCGCCGCACGACGGGCCAGGTGTAGGGGACCGCGTCGCCCGGCCGTCCCGCCGCTCGCCAGTCCTCGAAGGTATGGCGGAGGAAGTCGAGATAGGCGCGGGGGTGGACGGCGAGCAGAGGCGCCTCGCCATAATCCTCCGGCTCCTCGGTCGGTCCGATCGCGTCGAGGATCGAGCGCGCCCGCCCCGGATGCTCGGCGAAGGGCTCGAAAGCGCCGTTGTGCAGCTCGACCGCGGGCGCGTGCGCCAGCTGGCGCGGCGAGAAGAAGCATCTCATCAAGCGCGCCTAAGCGGAGCCGCAGGCCGCCACAAGCCGTGCCACGCCGTCATCCCGGCGAAGGCCGGGATCTCAGGACGAGATATCGCTGCCGGACGTGCAGCGCTCCATAGGCGCCTGCGCTTCACCCGCTGAGATCCCGGCCTCCGCCGGAATGACGTTCTGGGACAGGCGATAGTTAGCGCACGGCAAGCGCCGGGGCGCGTCAGTGAAAGACGGGGATGGTGATGTCGCCCAGATAGGGATTGGTAATCTGGACCTGATCGTAGGGGCCCTCTTCCAAGAGGCCGGTATAATTGGCCGGGACATAGACGACCACGTTGGGCCAGAAGCCGGGCCGCTGAAACAGATCGAGCCGGAGCAGCAGGATCTTGGGATTGCCCCCCTGCGGCTCGGCATAAGTGAGCACCGCCTGGATCCCGGGATTGCCGACGCGCACCTGCCCCGACACCTTGATCAGGGTGAGATTGGAGCTCGGCGAGAATTCGTAAGCGAAGAAACGTCGATAGGGGCTGCCTTCTCCTCGCGTCTTCAGGGCGCCTCCGTCGGCCAGGCCGCCTTCGTAGCGGGTCCCTTCCTCTGCCATGGCATGTCTCCCCATATCCGCGCGCGCAGCCGGTACGGTCGAGTCGCGCGGGATGAGGGTCCGCCCGCGGGACGGCGCGGTAAAGGCGAACCGTCTCCGAAACGGTTCTAGTTCGCTCAGCGCACCGCGAGATCGCCCGGCAGCGTCGGCTCCGACAGGACCCGCTCCATCGCCCGCCAGCGCGCGGCCTGGTCCGGCCCCTGCGCCTCGACATAGGCCGCGACCATGTCGCGCCCCAGGCCGTAATTGATGACGTAGGAGCGGTATTGCTCGGTGAAGGCGATCGACTGCTCGGCGCGGGCGGGCGAGACGAGCTGGTATTGCTGGGTCAGCCGCACCGCCTCGGCGCGGCCGATCCGGCCCTCGAGCAGGTCGCGGGCGATGGTGAAGCGGGCGCCGGCGAGGTCCTGCAGCGCTTCCTGCAGCTCCAGGTAGCGCGCCGCGTCGGCGGTCGGCAGGCCGGCGAGCGGGTAGAGCGTCGCCGTTTCGAAGGCGAGCCGCTCGTCGCCCGGGAAAGCCAGGTCGTAGCCGTAATTGGCCGAGCCCTCGGCGATCAGCGATTGCGGCGAATAGAGCGGATAGATGGTATATTCGATCCAGCCGCGGCCGCGGGCGAGGTCGCGCTCGAGCAGGATATTGTAGGCGTGGTGGCCGGGATAGCCTTCGTGGCAGCCGAGATCGACGGCGCGACTGAGCCGGACCGGCAGATCGGTGTTGACCTGGATCAGGCTGCGATAATTGCCCTGGTACCAATTATAGCCGGACCAGCTGCGGCCGGTGACGAACTCGAGCGTGAACTGCTCCTCGGCGGGAAGGGCGATATGCTCCAGCGTCCGCCGCCGGCATTCGGCGATCGCCGCCCGCATCACCGCGTCGAGCCGGTCGCGCGGGACGGTGAAGCGGCTCTGGAAGGCGTCGACCCGGTCGGCCAGCGTCCCCGGCCCCGGCACCAGCCGGTCGATCCGGGCGAGCAGCGGATCGTAGGCGGAGAGGGGCCGCACCTCCACCTCGACCCCGAACAGGCCCCGCGCCTCGTCGGCGAAGCTCAGCCGTTCGCCGCGCATCATGCGCATCCGGGTCTGCGCGGCGACGAGCTGGGCATGGAGGAAGCGCGCGCGGCGATAGCCCTGCGAGCCCTCGCGCATCCGCGACATCGCCATGGTGAGGTTGCTCGCGATCCCGGCGACGCGGACATCGAGCTGATCGAGCGTCGTCGCGGCGGCCTCGGCCTGCGCGCGCGTCCGCCATTCGGCCGGGCCGTAATATGCGTCGACATAGCCCTCCTCCTTCTCGCCGAGGGCGAGCTGGAGCTGGACATATTGGCGGGCGATCCGGTCGAGATCCTCGGCGCGGTGGCGGGACAGGGTGGCGCAACCGCCGAGCAGCAAAGCGGCGGCGATCAGGCTCGGCAGAATCTTCATTTCGTCTCCTCGTAGCCGACGACGTCGCCGTCGCGTTCGATCTCGGCGCGCTGCCGCTGCTCTTCGGCCGTCCGTTCCGGATGGGCGGGCGCCAGGCGCAGGATCAGGAAGCCGGTGACGGCCGAGGCGAACGAACCGAGCAATATCCCGATCTTCGCCTCCTCGACCAGGGCCGGCTCGTGCGGGAAGGCGAGGGCGGCGATGAACAGGCTCATCGTGAAGCCGATGCCGCAGAGCGTCGCGACGCCGTAGACCTGCAGCCAGGTCGCACCGCGCAGCTTGGAGGCGATTCCGCACCGGACGGCCAGCCACACCGCCCCGAATATGCCGATCTGCTTGCCGACGAACAGGCCGGCCGCGATGCCGAGCGGCAACGGCGCCAGGACGTCGCCGGCGCTGATGCCGTCCAGCGACACGCCGGCATTGGCGAAGCCGAACAAAGGCACGATCAGGAAGGCGACCCACGGCGCGATCGCATGCTCGATCCGGTGGAGCGGCGATTCGGCCGCGTCCGGCCGGCCCGTCCTGACGATCGGGATCATCATGGCCGCGAGCACGCCGGCGACCGTCGCGTGGACGCCCGAGAGCAAAACCGCATACCAGAGCGCCGCCGCCGCGATCAGATAGGGTGGGAGCGCCCTGACGCCGCTCCTGCCGAGCATGTACATCGCGAACAGGATCGCCGCCCCGGCGCCGAGCGCGAGCGCGTTCAGGCTCTCGGTGTAGGCGAGTGCGATGATCGCGACCGCGCCCATGTCGTCGACGATCGCGACGGTGGTCAGGAACAGCTTGAGCGAGGTCGGCGCCCGGCTGCCGAGCAGGGCCAGCACGCCGATCGCAAAGGCGATGTCCGTCGCCGCCGGGATCGCCCAGCCGCGGCTCAGCCCGGCGGCGCCGGCGGTGAGGGCGAGATAGATCAGGGCCGGCACGATCATCCCGACCGCCGCGGCGATCGCGGGCAGCCGCCGCTGGTTCCAGGTCGCCAGCCGTCCGTCGACGAGCTCGCGCTTGATCTCGAGCCCGACGAGCAGGAAGAACAAGGCCATCAGGGCGTCGTTGATCCAGAGGTGGACGCTCATCGGCCCGATCCCGGGCGTCAGCGCCGGCCCGGTCTCGGCATGGACGAGGTCGTGGTAGAGAGGGCCGAGCGGGCTGTTGGCGAGGGCGAGCGCCGCCGCCGCCGCCGCGATCAGCGCCATGCCGCCCGCCGCCTCGCTGTCGAGAAAGGCCCGCAGGGCCGAGCCGGGGCGGGGGGTGCGCGCAATCGCCATCGCGCCGTTCGTTAGAGCATGACCGCCTCGACGGGAATCGTCATTGCGAGCGCAGCGAAGCAATCCAGAGGGCGGCGGGGCAGGGCGCGAACGCCGCCTGGATTGCTTCGTCGCTCCGCTCCTCGCAATGACGAAGGTCAGATCGTCATTGCGAGCGTGAGCGAAGCAATCCAGTCTGCGCCGGCTTACGCGGAGGAGCCGCATGAAGCAGCCGGCCGTCTACATCATGGCCAGCAGGCGCAACGGCACGGTCTACACCGGGGTCACGTCGAACCTCGTGCAGCGCGCCTGGCAGCACCGCAACCTGCGCAAGGGCTTTGCGGGCAAGTATCGGTGCGGGATGCTCGTCTGGTATGAGGCGCACGATGAGATGCGCAGCGCAATCGCACGCGAGAAGCAGCTCAAGGGCGGGTCGAGGAAGAAGAAGCTCGCACTGATCGAGGCGATGAACCCGGAATGGACTGACCTGTTCGAGAGCATCTGCTGATCGCCACCACGCTCCGTCATTGCGAGCGAAGCGAAGCAATCCAGTGGGCCGCGGAGCCAGGCTCTGACTCCCGCTGGATTGCTTCGTCGCTCGCGCTCCTCGCAATGACGTGCCTTGGACGCGCGCCGCCACCCCTCCCCGTCATTGCGAGCGAAGCGAAGCAATCCAGAGCAGACCCGGAGGCCCGCTGGAGATGCAGGTGCGAACTGCCCCCGGCAGTTCGCAGCCACGCCCGGGGACGTGGCGACCTGCCATCTCTTCGTCGCTTGCGCTCTTCGCAATGACGGATCGCCCGTCACACAAAACTTTTTTTCATCCGTTTCGGACCGACCTCTTCAAATGTAGGAACCTGTATGGTTTATACTATTGAATGAGACACGAATCGATTCGCCCGCCCGAGGCCGCTGCCGATGCGCAGGCCGCCCCCGCCGACCAGGCTGTTGCCGACGCTGCCGCGCCGCCGGAGCCCCCCAACGATCCCAGCTTCGCCACGGCGGCGGAGGAGGACGCCTTCTGGTCCGGAGTCGCCACCGGCGCGCGCATGGCCGGCCGCGACCTGCCCGCCTTGCCGGCCCGCGGCGGCGGTGCGCCGATCGTCCCGCGGGCGCCGGACGAAGGCTTCGCCGAGGCCGTCGAGATCCGCGCCGGCTGCCGCCCGCCCGGCGGCCGGGTGCGCCGCCACGACGGCTGGACGCCGGCCAGGATGATCCACTTCCTCGAGATCCTCGCCGCCACCGGCTGCGTCGCCGACGCCTGCAAGGCGGTCGGGATGAGCGTCAGCGCGGCCTATGCGCTGCGCGACCGGCGCGAGGGCCGCGCCTGGGGCATCGCCTGGCAGGCGGTCCTGCAGAATCGCGCGCGCCACCGCCTTTCGGACGAGAATCTCGGCCGCGCCATGAACGGCTGCGTCGAGCAGATCGTCAGGGACGGGGTGGTCGTCGCCGAGCGCCGCCGCCACGACAACCGCCTGTCCATGGCCGTGCTCAGCCGCCTCGACCGCCAGGCCGAGCGCACCGACAGCGACGAGAGCCGGCTTTTGCGCGCCGTCTCCGAGGATATCGAGGATTTCTACGACGTGCTCGATGCCGGCGGCGACGCCGACGCCTTCATCGAGGCGCGCCGGCCCAGGCCGCCCGCGCCGCCCGAGCCGCGGCGCCCGTACAACCCTTACGAAGATCTCGACGCGATCGATCTCGCCGCGCGCGTCGCCGGCGTCGACGGCTGGAGTCATAGCTGCCCGGAGGAGGTGCCGATCGCCGATCTCGACCCGCTTCGGCGCGAGCTGTGGGACACCGAGGGGTGGATCCGCGCCGAGCGAAGCCATTATCGCGAATGGCTCGACTTCATGGCGCGGGCGGGGCGGCTGCCCTCCACAGACTGCGCGGCTGAATTCGAAGAGCTGCGCGGGACTTATTACGAGGCGAGGGAAGCAGCCGAAATCGAGGTCGGCGACGAAGCCGATGAGGAGGACGTGGCGGCCCGCGCGGCGGAAATCTTCCTCGCGGGTCTCGACGATGCCGAAGTGGAAGGAGTCGAATGGCAAGCTTCCACTTCTTCCACTTCGCCGGACGAAGAGGGCGATCCCTGATGCCGCCCCGCTTCAAATCGCCGCCGGGCTCCGCTAAAGGCCCGGCCTCCCCGAACGCCAGGACCAGCCCTTGACCCTCTACGCCCGCTTCGCCGCGCATCTCGACGCCGTGCTCGACGCCCTCGAGGGCGAAGGCGCGCTCGCGCCCGGCCTCGCCCGCGGCGCGGTCGCGGTCGAGCCGCCGCGCGATCCCGCGCATGGCGATCTCGCCACCAATGCGGCGATGGTCCTGGCCAAGCCCGCCGGCACCACTCCGCGCGCCCTCGCCGGCCTGATCGCGCCGAAGCTCGAGGCGCTGGACGAGGTCGTCAGCGCCGAGATCGCGGGCCCCGGCTTCATCAACCTGCGCCTCGCCCCGCGGCTGTGGGAGGAGGAGCTGCGCACGATCCTGGCCGAAGGCGCCGGCTACGGACGGCTCGAAATCGGCAGGGGCACGCGCGTCAACGTCGAATATGTCTCGGCCAACCCGACCGGGCCGATGCACATGGGCCATTGCCGCGGCGCGGTGGTCGGCGACGCGCTCGCCAGCCTGCTCGAACATGCCGGCTTCGCGGTGACTCGCGAATATTATGTCAACGACGCCGGCGCCCAGGTGGACGTCCTCGCCCGCTCGGCGCACCTGCGCTACCTCGAAGCGCTCGGGCGCGAGATCGGCGACATTCCCGAAGGTCTCTATCCCGGCGATTATCTCGTTCCGGTCGGAGCGGCGCTCGCCGCCGAGTTCGGCGAGACCTATGCCGACCGGCCCGAAGCCGCCTGGCTGGAGACGTTCCGCCGCCGCACGGTCGCGGCGATGCTCGAACTGATCAGGGCCGATCTCGCCAAGCTCGGAGTCCACCACGATCTGTTCGCGTCGGAGCGCGAGGTGCAGGATTCCGGCGCCGTCGACCGCGCCTTCGCCCTGCTCGCCGAGAAGGGCCTGGTCTATACGGGCACCTTGCCGCCGCCGAAGGGCAAGACGGCCGAGGACTGGGAAGCGAGCGAGCTGCTCCTCTTCCGCTCGACCGCCTTCGGCGACGACCAGGACCGGCCGATCCGCAAGTCCGACGGCAGCTGGACCTATTTCGCCGCGGACACCGCCTATCATATGCAGAAGCTCGAAGCGTCGGACGAGCTGATCAACGTCTGGGGCGCGGATCATACCGGCACCGTCAAGAGGACGCAGGCCGCGGTCGAGGCCCTGGCCGGCCGTCCGGCGCTCGACGTCAAGATCGTTCAGATGGTGCGGCTGCTGCGCGCCGGCGAGCTGGTCAAGATGTCCAAGCGCTCGGGCAGCTTCGTCACCCTCGCCGAAGTGGTCGAGGAGGTCGGCAGGGACGTGGTCCGCTTCACCATGCTGACCCGCAAGTCCGACGCCCAGATGGACTTCGATTTCGCCAAGGTGGTCGAGGCCTCGAAGGACAATCCGGTCTTCTACGTCCAATATGCCCATGCCCGCATCCGCTCGCTCCACCGCCGGGCGAAGGAGGAGGGGATCGACGTCGAGGGCGGCCCCGCCGCGGCCGATCTGTCGCTGCTCGACCAGGACGAGCTGGCGCTGGTCCGGCTCGCCGCCCAGTTCCCGCGCATCGTCGAGGGCGCGGCGCTGGCCCACGAGCCGCACCGGATCGCTTTCTACCTCTACGATCTCGCCGCCGCGTTCCACCAATTGTGGAACAGGGGTAACGACGATCCGTCGAGGCGTTTCCTCGTGGCACAGAATCCCGCGCTCAGCCGCGCGCGTATGGCAATGGCCGACGGGATCGGGCAGATTGTCGGCAACGGCCTCTCGATCATGGGCGTCGAGCCGGCCGAGGAGATGCTGTGAGATGACCGACGCGCGCACCCCGACCGCCGACGACGGCGACCGCCTCCCCTGGCTGGAGGCGGTGGACGAGGATGACGGCGGCGGCGAGGGGCCGTCGGCGCTGAAGCTGATCGCCGCGGTGGTGATCGGGCTGGTCGCGATCGGGCTGGTGGTCGGGGGCCTGTTCTGGCTCGGCAACCGCGACGGCGGCGGCGAGGGCGAGACCGAGCTGATCGAGGCGCCGGACGGCCCCTATCGCGTCGCGCCCGACAGTCCCGGCGGCATGCAGGCGGAAGGCGAGGGCGGCACCGCCCACGCCGCCAGCGAAGGCCAGGAGCCGCAGGGCAATCTCTCGATGCGGGTCCCCGAGCGGCCGGTCGCGCCCGGCGCGCAGGGCCAGCAGGGCCAGCAGGGCCAGCAGGCGCAGCCGCAGGCCCAGCAGCCCCAGCCCAAGGCCGCTCCGGCCCAGCCGCAGCAGCCCGGCCAGACCCAGCGCCCGGCGGCCCAGCCGGCGCCGCGGCCGGCCGCCGGCCCGACCATCCAGCTCGGCGCCTTTTCGAGCCAGGCCGGCGCGAACCAGGCCTGGTCGGCGCTGGCCGGCCGCTTCCGCTATCTCGCGCCGCTCAGCCACAATGTGATCGCCGCGCAGGTCGGCGGCCGGACGCTCTACCGGCTGCGCGCCTCCGGGCCCGATGCCGCCGGCATCTGCCGCCGGCTCGAGGTGGCAGGGGAGCAGTGCGCCGTCGTGCAGTGACGCTGCCGGCGATCTTCGGTCTTTCCGGGCCCGCTCTCGACGACGGCGAGCGGGCCTTTTTTCGCGCCGCCGACCCCGCGGGCTACATCCTCTTCGCCCGCAACTGCGCCGGTCCCGGGCAGCTCCGCGCCCTCACCGACGCGCTCCGCGACCTCGCCGGCCGCGACCTGCCGATCCTGATCGACCAGGAAGGCGGGCGCGTCGCCCGGCTGAAGCCGCCGCACTGGCCGCTCTTCCCCGCCGCCGAGGCCTTCGCCCGCCTCTACCGGGTCGCGCCGATGAGCGCGATCGAGGCGGCCCGCGCCAATGCCGGGGCGATGGGCCTGCTGCTGCGCGAAGCCGGGGTGACGATGAATTGCGCGCCGGTCCTCGACCTGCGCCGCGAGGGCGCGCACGACATCGTCGGCGACCGTTCCTTCGGCTCGGATCCGATGCAGGTCGCCGCGCTCGGGCGGGCGGCGCTCGACGGGCTCGCCGCCGCCGGAGTGGCGGGCTGCGTCAAGCACATTCCCGGCCACGGCCGCGCCGGCGTCGACAGCCACGAGGAGCGCCCCGTCGTCGCCGCCTCCAGAGAGGATCTGGAGGCGGATTTCGCGCCCTTCCGCAGTCTCCGCTCGGCCCCCGCCGCCATGGTCGCCCACGTCGTCTACGCGGCCCTCGACCCCGAGCGTCCGGCGAGCCAGTCGCCGGCCGTGGTCGAGACGGTGCGGAAGGAGATCGGCTTCGGCGGCCTGCTCGTCTCGGACGACATCGTCATGGACGCGCTCGTGGGAAGCCCTGCCGAGCGCGCGCGCGGCTGCGTCGAGGCCGGCTGCGACCTGGCCCTGCATTGCTCGGCCGACCTCGCCGAGATGGAGGAGATCGCCGGGGCGCTGGCGCCGCTCGGCGAGGCGGCGCGGGAGCGGATCGACGGGACGCTGCTTGCGGCGCCGGCGGGGCCGGGGGACTGGCAGGCGCTGGCGGCGAAGCGGGACGCTTTGCTCGCTTATGCCGGAGAGGGGGGTGACGGACTGAGGCCGGTCGGGACCCAGCCCGCCATGAGCTCTAGACGACGGCGCGGCGGTTGAGATCGTGACCCAGCGCCAGCAGCAGCACGCCGACGATCGAGTAGAGCACTTCCTCGCCGCCATGGTCGAGGGTCAAAGATCCGGCCATCATGCCGAGGCCGAGGCTGCCGATCGCCGCCGGCATCATGAAGCCGTGCTCGAGGACGCCGCGGCCGAGGCCGAAGAGGCCGAGGACGAGCGCGATCGCCAGCCCGACTTCGTGGATCCTGGGATCGACCAGCCCGCCGGCCGAGGCGAGGATGCCGACCAGCACCGCGCTGGCGACGCAGTGGACGAGGCAGAGGCCGGAGACGGCGATTGCCGCCCGGTCGATCACCCCGCTCCTGACATCGTTAGCCAGCATCCGCCGCATCTTTCCTGTTGGACGCCCTATAGCCTCGTAAGAGTGAAGATACAACATATCATCCGAAAAAAGGTTTCGTTGGCAAAAGCGCGCCGCGCGGCCATATCGCGCGGCGATGCTCAATCGCCCTTCGCAGGCGTCTCCCCGCCCTGCCCCCATCTCCTGGTGGCTGCTCGCCGTCGCGGCACTCGTGTTCGCGATGATCGTCGTCGGCGGCATCACCCGCCTGACCGAATCGGGCCTGTCGATCGTCCGCTGGGACGTCGTCACCGGCACGCTGCCGCCGCTGAACGAGGCGCAGTGGCAGGAGGAATTCGACGCCTATCGGGCAACGCCGCAATATCGCCAGGTCAATCGCGGCATGGACCTCGCCGACTTCAAGTCCATCTATTTCTGGGAATATGTCCACCGCCTGCTCGGCCGGCTGATCGGCTTCGCCTTCGCCATTCCCCTGCTCTGGTTCTGGTGGCGGCGCGCGATCCCGAAGGGGCAGGGATGGAAGCTCGGCGGCCTGCTCGCTTTGGGCGGGCTGCAGGGGGCGATCGGCTGGTGGATGGTCGCCTCGGGCCTGGTCGACCGGCCCGACGTCAGCCATATCCGCCTCGCCGTCCACCTGCTGACCGCGCTCGCCATCTTCGGCTGCCTCTTATGGGTCGCGCTCGACATGGACCGGCTGGCCCGCGACCCTGCCGCGCCGCGGACGCGGGCGCCGACGCTGGCGCTCTGGGCGCTGTCGCTGCTCTTCCTCCAGTTCCTGTTCGGCGCCTATGTCGCCGGCCTCGAGGCGGGCTATGCGTTCAACACCTGGCCGCGCATGGGCGAGGACTGGTTCCCGGCCGAGGCGCCGATGCTCTCGCCCTTCCTCGCCAATTTCGCCGACAATCCCGTGGTGGTGCAGTTCGTCCACCGCTGGCTCGCCTTCGCCGTGGCGGGAGTGGCGATCGCGCTGGCGCTGGCGGAGTGGCGGGCGCGGTTGCGCGGAGCGGCCGCGGCCCTGCTCGCGGCTCTGCTGATCCAGCTCCTGCTCGGCATCCTCACCATCCTCTCGGGCGTCGAGATCCGCATCGCCGTCGCCCACCAGGCGATGGCCGCGATGCTGCTCGGCGCGATGGTCTTCGCCGCCCATCGCCTCGGCGAGCGGCAGGCCGCGCCGGGATGATGCCATGAGCGCGATCGTCACCGTCTACGCCACCTTCGGCAGCGAGGAGGAGGCGGGGCGGATCGGCCGCACCTGCGTCGAGGAACGCCTCGCCGCCTGCGTGAATGTGCTCGGCGCGGTCCACTCCATCTACCGCTGGCAGGGTGCGATCGAGGAGGGGACGGAGGTGGCGGCCCTGTTCAAGACGACCGAAGCGCGTGCCGACGCCCTCATTGCCCGCATCGCCGAGCTCCACAGCTATGACGTCCCGGCGGCGGTCGTCTGGCCGATCGCCGGCGCGCTGGGCGCTTATGAAGAATGGGTGAGGACCGAATGCGGCGCTTAGCATCGTCTCGGCTCATGGCGGCGGCGAGCGCGGTCGCGATGTTCGCAAGTCCGCCCGCCGCGAGCCAGCAAGGGCCCGGGCCGCGCCCGGTCTGTCCGCCCGATCTCCCCTCCTTGGCTCCGATGCCGGCGCCTTCGGCGGAGTCGCCGCCGGCCCCGGGTGTGCGCGTGGCCGTCCCCTTCGCGCCGCCCCTCGGTCGGACGCTCCGCTACCGCGCGCACTTGACGTCCTGGGAGGGCCCGCGCCCCGAAATCAACGATATCGAGTTCACCCTTCGGTTCGACCGCGCGGCAAGCGGCTATCGTATGGACCTGGCCTTCATCCCGTCTGAAGCGCAGCGCGAGAGCGTTCCTCGGGCCGTTGCCGAACTCGCGGGGCGGCCGGTTACATTTCTCGTCGCCATGGACGCAAGCATCCAGGCGCTGGATGACGAGCCGGCCTTCTGGGCGGCGCTGGAAGCCGCGTTCGCGGCACGCGCCGCGCCCCCCGCACGCGCTATACCGGTCGAAGCTGTGGAGTTGATGCGCGCGGTCCGGCGCCTCCCCGACGAACAGCGGCTCGCCATGCTCGCGGGTCCGGCCTTGCAGGTTCTCGCCGCCGCCCGGCTGGAGGCGGTCACGGGCGAGAGGCGTCGCCTCACCCGCGCCACCCAGACGATGTTCGGCCGCGCGCTTGCAGAGCTGACGGTCACGGTGACTCGCGTCGAGGCGGATCGTGCGGAGATATCTCTGGAGGCCGCGGTGCCGCCCGAACGCCTGCAAGCGATGCTCCAGGCCGTCGCGCCGCCCGAGCCGGCGGGCGCACAAGCGTTTTCCGTCCTCTCCTCGTCCCACGACGAAAGGATTGAAGTTTCTCTCGTGACCGGGCTCGTATCCCATGTGGCGGGTCGCGCGGTCGTCGAGATGGACCTGGGCGGCCGCTGCATCCGCATTCGTCAGAACGTTTTGGTCGAGGCGGTCGAGGGCTAGGATCGTCAGGTAACATAATACCTTCCGCGAATCCCGCGTTTTCGTTGACATTTTGCGGCGCCGCTGCCATTTGGCCGCTCGCAGCGCCGCGCCCTCGGGTCGCGGCGCGGTTCATTTCACAAGAGGTCCGGGCCATGAAGGCGCTGATGAAGACCACCAAGTCGGCCAAGCCGGCCGAGGTGGAGAAGAAATGGCATCTGATCGATGCCGACGGGCTGGTGGTCGGGCGTCTCGCCACCATCGTCGCCAACCTGCTGCGCGGCAAGCATAAGCCGAGCTACACGCCGCATGTCGATTGCGGCGACCATGTCGTCATCGTCAACGCCGGCAAGGTGCGCTTCACCGGCAAGAAGCTGGCCGACAAAATCTATTACAAGCACACCGGCTATGCCGGCGGCATCAAGTCGGTCACCGCGGGCAAGGTGCTCGAGGGCCGGTTCCCCGAGCGCGTGCTCGAGAAGGCCGTCGAGCGGATGATCCCGCGCGGGCCGCTCGGCCGCGACCAGATGCGCAACCTCCATCTCTATGCCGGCACCGAGCATCCGCATGCCGGCCAGAGCCCTCAGCAACTCGACGTGGCGGGCATGAACCGCAAGAACAAGGTGGGTGCCTGATGTCAGACAACCGTCAATCGCTTTCCGATCTCGCCAACCTGACCGGCGCGCCGGTCGAGGCGCCGGCCCCGGCCCCGGCCGAAGCCGCCGGCGAGGAAGCCGCTGCCGCCGAAGCGCCTGCCGTCGACGAGCGTCCCGGCGCCGCGACCCAGGGTCCGCAGATTCAGGCCGTGCTTCGCGAGCAGCAGCTCGACAAGCAGGGCCGCGCCTACGCCACCGGCCGCCGCAAGGACGCCGTCGCGCGGGTGTGGCTGAAGCCCGGCACCGGGCAGATCGTCGTGAACGGCCGCGACCAGAACGTCTATTTCGCCCGGCCGACTCTGCGCCTGATCATCAACCAGGTGTTCGACATCACCGAGCGCCGCGGCCAGTATGACGTCATCGCGAGCGTCAAGGGCGGCGGACTGTCGGGGCAGGCCGGCGCGGTGCGCCACGGCATCTCGACCGCTTTGACCCGCTATGAGCCGTCGCTCAGGACCACGGTCAAGCAGGCCGGCTTCCTGACCCGCGACCCGCGCGTCGTCGAGCGCAAGAAGTACGGCCGCGCCAAGGCGCGCCGCAGCTTCCAGTTCTCGAAGCGCTAAAGGCTGCCCCGAGCGGGGTTTGCGAGAGAGGGCGGTCCTTCGGGGCCGCCCTTTTTCGTGTCAGATCCGCTCGCGGTTGAGCCTCCACCAGAAAGCGAAGCCGCCGATGACTCCGCAGCCGCCGAAAAGGCCTGCGAACGGGCCGACGCCCGTCATCCACCCCCACGCCCAGGCGATGACCGTGATCGGGAGGGCTCCGCAGGCGAAGCCCAGCGCCGCCGCGGCTGCTGCGCCGGGCTCGAGCCGACGCTTCAGCAGCAGCCAGGCCGGGAGCCAGACGAGGAAAACGTGCGCCGCCGCGATCGGCGCGCCGTAGACGAAGACAAAGACGAGGAGGAAGGGGAACAGCAGAATGCCGCCTCCGGCGAGCCCGACCAGCAGTCCGAAGGCGATGAGCGGCGCGAAGACGGCCCAGGCGCAGGCAGCGCCGATTTCCATGCCATTGTCGTTCATGCCGCCAACTCCCGGGCGCGCCCCGGCATCGTCGCCAGCGGATCCGTGCGGCCGACGATCTCTGCCAGGGCGCCGTCGAGGTCCGGGTAGTCGAAGCGGAAGCCGGCCGCCCGAGCCTTGACGGGGAGGATGCGCTGCCCGCCGAGGAGCAGCTCGTCGGCGAAGTCGCCGAGGACGAGACGGAGCGGTGCCGCCGGAACAGGAAGGATCGCGGGACGCCTGAGGGCGCGGCCAAGCGCGCGCGTGAACTCGGCGTTGGAAACCGGCTCCGGCGCCGTGCCGTTGAGCGGCCCCGCGAGCTTCGGATCGGCGATCGCGCGGAGGATCAGGCGGACGAGGTCGTCGCGGTGGATCCAGCTCATCCACTGCCCGCCGCCGCCGAAGCGCCCGCCGAGGCCGGACTCGAACGGCCCCAGCATGCGGCTGAGCACCCCACCCTCGCGGCCGAGGACGAGGCCGGTGCGCAGCAGCACCAGCCGCACGCCGCGGCCCGCCGCCAGCTGCGCGGCATATTCCCAGGCGCTGCAGACGCGGTGGCTGAAGCAGTCGCGAAGATCTCCGTCCTCCGCGAGCGGCTCGTCGCCGCGAAGGCCGTACCAGCCGATCGCCGAGCCGCTGACCAGCACCTTCGGCCTGGTGTCGAGCCGCTCGATCAGCCGGCCCAGCGCCCAGGTGGTGCCGAGGCGGCTCTCGACGATCCGGCGCCGCTTGGCCCGGGTCCAGAGGCCGTTGCCGATCGGCTCGCCGGCGAGGTTGACGATGGCGTCGATCCGCGCGGAGGACGGGATCTGGGCGAGGTCGGTGACGATCCGAAGCGGCGCGGGCAAAGCGGCGGCATTTTCGCGGCGACGGGTGAGCACGGTGACGTCGTGCCCCGCTGCGGCGAGCGCGGCGATCAGGCGGCTGCCTATGAAGCCGGTGCCGCCGGTCACCAGGATCGCGCTGTTGCGTGGCATTCCCGCCGCGAGGCGCCCGGGATCGGCATCCCTGAGGCGAAGCGTGCGGGCCGCGGCGGCCAGATCGCGGACGCCGAAGAGGGCGGTGCCGAATGCGGCGCCGGCGCAGAGCCAGCTCCAGAGGCCGTGATAGGCGGAGCCGAGGCCGGCCGGCATGGCGGCCCAGCCCAGCAGGACCGGCGCGAGCAGCGCGAGGATCGCGCCGTAGTTCAGCGTCAGCAAAGTGTGGGTGACGCGCTCGCTGGCGGGGAGACGCCGGGTGCGGTCCTCCTCGACGAAGTCCCACAGGGTGATGACCAGCTCGACCCCCAGCAGCGCGATCAGGACCGAGGCGAAGGCGCCATGCGGCTCCGCCCAGCCGAGCGTCACGAACATGACGGCGTAGAGCAGGTTGCGCACACCGTGCAGCTGCAGCTCGCGGCGCTGCGAGGGGCGCCAGGCGAGCCGCTCGGTCCCCTCATGGTGGAAGACGGTGTCGAACGCGCCCATCGCGATTTGCAGGGCCACCAGGGCCCAGAGCAAGCTGGTCACGAAACGGCTCCTTCGCGTTGCTCCAAGCGCTCCTCGAACATCGCCGTCTGACGGATGAGGGTACCGAAGAGCGGGTGGACGAGGCCGAGCACGAAGGCGAAACGGCCGCCCCCGCACTCGATGTGGCTGACGGTCATCAGACCCGGCGACAGCCATCGCGGCAGGCGGAGACGCAGACGTCCGACGCTCAGGAAATAATGATCCGAAAGGAAATGGAGCGCGCCGCCCTCGACCCGCACCGTCAGCGCGATGCCGAAGCCGCGGCCGAGATATTCCTCGAGGCCGGTCGGGCCGCAGAAGCGCTTCGCCGAGTGGATCGCCTGTGGGAAACCGCGCCGGCGGCCATAGATGCGGGTCCAGAGCTGGCCGCCCGAGCACGGGTCTTCGGTGACGGCCACGGCGGCTGGATGCCAGCAGTCGCGGGCCAGCGGCAGCGGGGCGCCGATCAGCCGCCCGAGCTGCGCCAGGGCGAAGCCGAGCCGGCTCATCCGGCATTCGACCACCTCGCCCGTGTAAACCGCCGTGCGCCCGCCGCCGAGGCGCTTCGAGAAGCGGGCGCGGACAGGTTCGGGAAGCTGGGCCCAGGCCGCCTCGCCGACGAGGCGGCGGAAGCGGAGGTCCGCCAGGTCGGCCAGCCGATGGGTGCGCGTGGGGAAGGGGACGATCTCGGCCTGCCTGAGCTTCATCCTTTCCTCCTGTTCCTGCTGCTGTTTCTGTAAGAAAAGAAACAGCAGCACAAAAAAACTCAGTCCTCTTCCCCTGCCTCCCGGCGGCGGTTGCGGCCCAGGCCGACGAGGCTGACGATCCGCGATCCCAGCTTCACCAGCGCCATCAGCTTGGACGGAGGCACGCCCAGCATCTGGTCGTACCAGCGGCTGAGCGCCGTGACGAAATCGTCCATCTCGGCGAGCCGCTTCTTCGCGGTCGGTGAGACTCGCGGGTCGCCTTCGGCTTCGGCGCGGCAGGCCCGCAGGGCGGCGGCGGCCGGATCGACCTCGCGCTCCTTGCGCCCTTCGGCGATCCGCGTGGCCATTTCCCAGAGGTCGGTCTCGGCCTCGAAATGATCGCGGCGGTCGCCGAGGACGGGGACGCGGCGCACCAGCTTCCAGCCCTGCAACTCCTTGAGGCTGGTCGAGACGTTGGAGCGGGCGATGCCGAGCGTCTCGGCTATGTCTTCCGCGGTCAGCGGGCGGTCGGACAGATAGAGCAAAGCGTGGATCTGGGCGACCGAGCGGTTGACGCCCCATTGGCCGCCCATGTCGCCCCATTGCAGGACGAAGCGTTCGACGGCGGCGGGCATCCGATTCGTGACGCAAGTTTCTGTCATGACAGAAACTTGCGACTAGACCCGTCCGCTGTCAAGCTTTGTCCGGGCGCGCTTCGGCCGCAAGAAACGGATAGCCGCGGCAACGGTCGCACGCCATGAGCCGGCTATGAGCGAGAGTGGCGATTATGTCCTCGGCACCGAGGCGGACGAGATCGAGCGGCTGGGATTGCAACATCGCGTTTGGCGCGACCGGGTGCTCGATGCGTGGGAACGGGCGGGGATCCGAGCAGGCCAGACGGTGATCGACGTCGGCGCCGGCCCAGGCTGGGCGAGCGAGGACCTGTCCGCCATCGTCGGTCCGGAGGGACGCGTGCTCGCGCTCGAGCGGTCGGAGAGCTTCCTCTCGGCACTGCGCGCGCGCGGGCTCGCCAACGTCGAGGTGCACGCGCAGGACGTCGCGGAGCAGCCGTTCGGCGAAGGCGTCGCCGATGCCGTCTGGTGCCGCTGGGTCCTTTCCTTCGTCACGATCCCGGAGCGCACGGTGGGCCATATCGCGGCGGCTCTGAAGCCGGGCGGAGTCGCCGTCTTCCATGAATATGCCGATTATCGCGCATGGCAGATGATGCCGCCCGATGCCGAGCTTGACCGCTTCCGCAGCCTCGTCATCCAGAGCTGGCGCGATGCCGGCGGCGAGCCGGACGTGGCGCTGTCCCTGCCGCAATGGCTGGACGATTCCGGGCTCGAGCTGGTCGAGATCCGGCCCCTGATC
>JAXDPC010000056.1:0-2743 GCA_034668525.1 Sphingomonadales bacterium | reverse complement strand
CTGAGCGCCACCTCGCGGCCCTCAGGCTCGGCGCGCACCCAGAGGTCGACGTCGCGATCGCCGTCGGCGGCGATGGCGGCGCGCGAGATGGGGATGCCGAGCCGGCGCGACAGGCGCGCGAGCGCCGCGATCTGCGGCACGGCGAGGACGCCGCCCTCCTTGCCGCCGGCGCGGCGATGGAGCGCGAACAGAGCCGGATCGGCGACGACGAGGCGCCCCTCCCCGTCGACGCGGCCGAGCACGGGCCGCGGCTCAGCCATGGCCGCGCCGCCGCTCATGCCGCTTCCGCCGCCGGGCGGGAACGGGTCGAGAGCCGCGCGACCGAGGCGCGATAGCCGGGGTCCGCCTGCCAGAGCTTGAGCACGTCACGGGCGGCATCTTCGTCCACCCCGTCGAACAGCTCAAGCTGCTCCTCGGCCGCGTCGCCCTCCGCTCCGGAGAAGAGGCGGCCATGGGCATTGAGCAGGAGCAGGATCGAGGCTGCGTCCGCGCGCTCCACGCCGGCGGCGCGAAGCAGCAGAGCGGGCCCGCGGCCGCGCGGGTCGGAGAGGACTTCCCAGGCGGCGGAATGGTCCAGCCCGGCGCGGACCGCGGTCCCTGCGATGAACAAGGGCAAAGAGCCCTCGCCGAGCAGCCGCGCGAGCAGGGCGCCGTCGAGCCGGCCCGCGCGGTGCAGCCGCCGGGCGAGGCGCATCGCCCGCACTTCGAACGCATCGCCTTCGTCATAAGCGGTGAGCAGGGCCGAGGCGGCCTGCTCGATCGCGCCGTCGACTCCGGCCAGGCGATGCTGCTGGACCATGTAATGACGCAAAGCCGCGGCAACGAGCCAGACCAGGCGGTGCTGGAGGTCGGCCGGAAGCTCGATCCGGCCCATCACCGGCTCCTGGAAGCGGTCGAAGCGGCGGCTGCGCGCGGTCACCAGGTCCATCGCCTCGGCGGCGATCTCGGGGTCCGGATCGCGGATCAGCTCGAGCAGATATTCGTCGCCCTCCGCGGCGGCATAGGCTTTCCAGAAGCGATGCTCCTCGACCCGGCGGACGAGGACGGTGCCGAGCTCGGCGTCGCCGAGGACGGAGGCGCGCTCGAGAATGGGAAGCGCGATCGGGACGTGAGCCGAGGACAAAGCGGCGTGAAGCGCGTCGTGATCGCGGAAATGCTCGGCCAGAGCGGCGCGAAGCTGGTCCTCTATCCCGCCGACCAGCCGGGCGAGCAGGGAGGCCGCCGTGAGCCTCTGCCATTCGCTGAGACGGGTGCGCTCGGGCAGGAGCAGGTCGGTCGCCGCCACGGCGAAACGCTCGCGCGCGGCAGCCAGCAGCAGCCGCGCGGCGTCGCTCTTGCTCTCGCGCTTCTCTCGCCCCTCTTCGGACATCGCCCGGTTTCTAGAGCGGCAAGGTTAAATCGCCGCTAATCCTGAGGCTCCGGCGGCTCCGGCGCATGCACCGCCCGCTGCGCCCAGAAAAAGGAGGCGGCGGCATAGCCGAACAGAGCGAACAGCCCCGCCAGCCACAGCCCGGCGACCGCGAAGGGGAGCATGAGCCAGCTCATTCCCTTGCGCTCGGCGAGGACGATCAACCCCTTGGGCTCCCGCCCCTCGATCTCGAGCCGCTGGGCGAGCAGGAACAGCAGGATCGCGACGGTCAGCAGGATGCTCCCCCAGCCGTGGACGCGGCCGAGCGAGAGGCCCAGGGCCAGCAAGGCCGCGGCAGCGAAAGCGGGCAGCAGATGGCTCCACCAGCTGTGGCCGACGCCCTCCTCGAGCCTGAGGCGCGCAAGCCGGTCGGCGATGCCGTCGAGCGGCGTCGCGAGCAGCAGCAGCAACAGCCCGATCCACAGATGGTGCCAGACGAAGGCCACCGCACCGAGGGCGGTCAGCGCCATCGCGGCCGCTCCGATGGCGGCCGGAGTGACCGTCCCGCCCATCAGGGCATGGGTCGCCGCCCGTTCGACGGGGCCGAGCAGATATTGCGAGATCCAGTCGCCGCGGCCCGAAGCGGCGCGGTCGACGATGCGGCGGTGCACCGCGGCGAGGTCGCCGAGCCGCTCGGCGATCGTGAGATCCGCCTCGGCCGCCTCGCCGCGCACCGAGAGCATGCGCGCCCCGGCCTGGACGGCGCGGCGGAGCAGGGTCGATTGCGGGTCCCAGTCGTGGAGCATCGACGCGGTCTCGGCGAGCAGCGCGCCGTCGATCAGAGCGAGACCGGCCCAGCGCGATTCGGCGTCGATCCGCTCGAACCGGTCGTCGACGCGAACGTCCGGGACCGTGAGCAAAGCCGGCGGCGACGCGCCCGCGAGACGGCGCAGGTGGCTCTCGTCGCCGATGAACCCGTCGGCGACGAGCAGCAGAACGTCGCCCGGATCGACCTGCCCGGCGGCCTCCTCCGCGCTCCGCGCCAGCAGCACGCCCAGTCCCTCGCGGCGCAGCCTGTCGAGCGCCGCGAGCAATTCCGGCGGCACCCGCTCGACGAGGACGAGGATGCGCCGCGCCCCCGCCAATGCGGCGAGCTTGGCCTGGCGCTCGATCAGGGTGCGGCCGGCGAGCGGGAGCACCGCGCGCAGCGGCCCGCCCGGCTCGTCCGATTCCCGATAGGCCGCAATCAATGCCGTCAGCGCCAAAGCGCTCGTCCTCCCCGCTCGCGAGATTAGATCAACGCATCCGTCATTGCGAGGAGCGAAGCGACGAAGCTGCCCTCGCAATGACGTTCTGTCCCCCGTCATTGCGAGGAGCGCAGCGACGAAGCAATCC
>JAXDPC010000055.1:0-4401 GCA_034668525.1 Sphingomonadales bacterium | reverse complement strand
CTTCTGGGCGTTCCGCCGCACCGCCGAGCGCCCCGAATACCGGATCGAGAAGCGGCCCGCGCTCCACTCGAGACAAGGAATGTGGGCGCTGATCGGCGAGCATGGCGCCGTCCTGAGACGCGGCCACGAGCTCGGCCCGGTGCTCGCGCCGATCGAGCGCCGCCTGCTGAAGCTGGTCGAGAACGAGTAGCTCAGTCGCGCCCTTCGCGCGTTCCGAACGGCGACCAGCCGCACCCGAGCGCGACCAGCCCGGCACTGGCCAGCGCGATCAGCATCCAGCCGATCCCAATATAGGACAGCATCTGAAGCATGGCCTCCACCGGGTTTGGGATCTCGGCCTGCGTTCCACTCGCGCGCCGCGGCACGCTCGCCCGGGCGATGGAGGAGCTGACCGCGCTCGTGACGAATGGCGTCGCCAGGCCGACGATGCCGACCACGAGGCTGAGCCGCCGCGTCGCCGCGCCGCCCAGCTCGCGGAAGATCAGCCAGCCGGCCGCGGCCGGGATCGCGTAGAGAAGATAGAGCGACGACACGGCGGCGCGGACCCCCGCGATGCCCGGCTCGGCATTGCCGCCGAAGGCGCCGGCGAGGTTGACGAAGAAAGACGCGGTGCTCGGCAGGCTGAACAGGGTCATCGAGAAGAAGGGGACCGACAGGAAGGGCAGCATGCAGCCGGTCAGGATCAACACAGCGAACACGAGCGCCGGACGGCGCTTCACATAGTTGGTCGCGTCCTCGCGCGGCCGTGCCGGCGCGGTGGGCGCCTGCGCGACCAGGAAAATCTCCACCGCGCGGCCTTCGGCGACGTCGAAATCGACCCCGTCCCCGGCCGCGGGCGGCTGCGGCGAGCGCCAGTCGGGCGCGGCGAAAGGATAGCGGTGCCCGTCGCTTCCGCGGATCAGCCCGGCCTGCTCCTCGGCAGCGAAATGCAGCACCCGCCCGTCCATCGCATCCCTCTTTTTTCGCCCGCAGTCTCAGACGA
This sequence comes from Sphingomonadales bacterium, assembly GCA_034668525.1. Taxonomy (GTDB): domain Bacteria; phylum Pseudomonadota; class Alphaproteobacteria; order Sphingomonadales; family Sphingomonadaceae; genus Allosphingosinicella. The sequence goes on along the minus strand of JAXDPC010000055.1, from coordinate 3,419 downwards.
ATGAAGGGCGCGCCGCAACCCAGGAAAAACCCCTCACCGGCGCCGGCCGGGGAGGGGCGGAGTTTCGCTCGGCGGCGGCGGTCAGGCCGGGACCGCGACGCCCTGCGGGCGGTCGACCTCGGGTAGCCTGGCCTGGAGGGCCGGGGGCAGCGGCCGCACCACCGCCCGGCGCGCATTGTGCCAGAAAGCGGAGAGGACGAGCAGGCCGGAGCCGATCACCAGGGCCGTCAGCGCGACGTTCAATTCGACCGCGCCGAACCGCTCGAACAGGTCCGAGAGCGCCCAGAGCACGTAAGCGAGGGCGGAGACGAGCAGCGCCCGCCGGTCGATCGCCAGCGCGGCCACGCCGAGGAAGACGTAGAGCAAGAGCACGACCACGCCCTCCATCACCGTCGCATCGCCGTCGTTGAGCCCGAGCAGGGTGAAGATCGGGTGGACGATCAGCGGCGCCGCCAGCAGGTGCAGCCAGAAGGCGACGTCCGAGCGGCGGGTCTCGCGGCGCGGATCGGACGAATCCCACCACATTGCGAACAGGAACACGCCGATGCCGAGGACGAGGCCGAGGCCCATCAATATGTCCTCGATGTTGTCGCTGTCCTGCACCACCGAGGCGAGCAGCCCGCCGAGGCCGGCGCAGAGCGCCGCCGTCCCGGCCGCTACCGTGATCGGAACCCGGAAGCGGCGCCAGTGCAGCCACGCCGAAGCGACGGCGATGGCGGCGGAAACCGCGATGACGGTACCGGCCATGGTTTCGTTATTGTCGAAATTTTCGGTGCCGATCGAGTTGACGATGGTGAACAGGGCGGTCGCGAAGACGCCGCCGACGAAGGCGAGCAGCAGCAGGATGCTGGGCAGCGCCATGCGCCGCTTCCGGGTGAAGAATTCCGCCAGGCCCCAGGCCGCCGCCGCGACCAGCAGGCCGGAAGTGGGCGAGGGGCCGTCCATCTCGATGTTCGGTCCCATCCAGTGGCCGATCATCGCCAGCGCGGAGAGCAGGATCGCCGCCGCGACCGCGACGAAGATGTCGTTGAAGCCGGTCAGCAGACGGAAATGCTCCTCGTCCACCATCACGGTCGCGCGGCTGCCCGCGATGAAGCTGCGCAGCGAGGACGCCGCCTCGGGCGCGATCGCCCCGGCGGCCACGGCCTGCTCGAGATCGCTTTCGCTGTACATGGTCTATGATCCTCCCATTTCGAGCGGAGGTTTTAGCACGAGTGTAATAGCGATGCAATACAGTAAGACGCTGAGCGCTCAGTGCGGCCTGCCCCGGAACCCCGCGGCCTCGCGCAGCTCGTCGGCGTTCATCAGGCGGCCGTCGGAGACCACCCACAGCGTGCGCCGCATCGCTCCCATCTCGCGCGACGGATCGCCGTCGACCAGCACGAGGTCCGCCTCCTTGCCGACCGCGATCGAGCCGGTGCGCCGGTCGGCGCCGACGAGGCGCGCCGGGCGGATCGTCGCCGCCTGCAGCGCCTCGGCGGGAGTCATGCCGTTGGCGACGTAGAGCTCGAGCTCGCGGATCAGCTCCAGCCCCGAGCCGTCCGTCCCTGCGACGATCGGCACGCCGGCGCGGTGCAGCGCGCCGACCAGCTGGGCCATGCGGGCGAAGCTCTCCCGATATTGCGCCCGGGTCACGCCCTCGGGGACGAGGAAGCCGCCGCCCCGGAAGTTGCGCTCCGTCGCCGGCGGCATCGTCCCGACGAACGGGGCGTAGGAGGGCGAAAGATCGCGCGGCTCGGCGCCGAAGCCGCCTTCGAACACGGCCAGCGTCGGATCGACGACGATGCGCCGCCGCGCCATCTCGGCGATCAGGGAGCGCATCGGCTCGGCATTGAGGTCGACGTCGCGCGCGTAGCGCCCCGGCCCCTGGAAGCGCATCAGGCCGTTGGACTGGTTGACCACCTCGTCGGGCATCGCCTGCATCATCACGAAGTTGATGTGGGTGATCTCGTCATAGCCGGCCGCGATCACGTCGGTCGGGCGCATCGTCGCGGGGATGTGGCCGTGGACGTGGAGGCCGAGCCGGTGTGCTTCGGCGATCGCCGGGAGCAGCCATTCCCGCCGCATCGAGGTATAGAATTTGACGCCGGTGAAGCCGCACGCATGCGCCGCCCGCACCGCCGCGATCGCCTCGTCGGCCGAGCTGACGCTGACTCCGCCCTGCGCCTGGAGCGGTCCGGCGCCGTCGATCAGCACCGAGGAGAAGACGGTCGGGAAGAGCAGCTCGCCGCGCGCGATCCGCTCGCGCCGCCGCACCGTCGCGTCGACCTCACCGCCCGGGTCGCGGGCCGAGGTCATCCCCATCGACAGCAGCATCACCCCCTGCGCGTCGGAGGAGATGTGCATGTGCGAATCCCAGATGCCGGGCAGCAGCGTCCGTCCCGCCCCGTCGATCACGCGCGCGCCTGCCGGCGCACGGACCCGAGACGACGGACCGACCGCCGCGATCCGCTCGCCGCGCACCACCACCGTCTGGTTGTCGAGGAAGCGGCCGCGCTCCGAATCGAACAGGCGGACGTTGGTGAAGGCGACCGGCTGAGCCGGCAACTGGCCGAACCGGCGCGCGATCGCCGGGCTGCGCGCCGCCAGCGCCGCCTCCTGCGCGGCCAGCAATTGGGCGCGGGCGCCCTGATAGCCTTCGGGAAGCAGAGCGAGCGCGAAGACGGTGCCGAAGAAGGTGCCGTCCGGATTGAGCCAGACCGGGATCGGCTCGAGCGCCAGGCCTTCGATCGCATAAGCGGTGACGGTCCGCTGCGCGGCGCCTTCGCCGACGGTCGCTTCCACGAGTCGGGTGAGCCGCGCCTCGCCGCCGGGGAGGAGCCGCATGCGCTGGCCGGGCGCCCGGTACAGGGCCTCGACGAAGGGGGCGTTACCCGAGATCGGACCGCCGAGCGTGGCGTAATAAGCGTCGCCGGCGAAGGGCGCGCTACCTTCGTCGCTGCGGGTGGTCCAGCGCGCGGTGCCGCTCTCGACGGCGAAGGTCTCGGCGGCATCGCCTGACGGATCGACCCCGCGGATCTCGATCCGGGTCGGCATGCCGTTGGCGCCGACCCGCACCGACTGGTCCTGCTCGAAGACGAAGCCGCGCAGGAGCAGGCTTTCGCGCGCGTTGATGGTGCCGTCGGGCGCGCGCCAGACGAAGGCGCGGCCATGCTCGCCGGCGCTGGAGACGATGACGAAGCGCCGCGCATCGGCCGGCGCCGTCATCAGCTGGTCGGCCGGCACCTGCGCGGAGGCCGGGGAAAGCAGAGCGAGGCCGCAGGCGGCGGCGAGCAGGCGTGGCTTCATCTTGTCCCCCCAGTCGAATGGCGGGGAATGCTCACACGCGCGCTCGCGGCGCGCAAGAGCCGGATCAGGCGGGGCGGGGCTCGATCGGCGGGAGGCGGCGGCGCCACGTCTCGGGGACGTGGACGACGACC
>JAXDPC010000054.1:0-4417 GCA_034668525.1 Sphingomonadales bacterium | reverse complement strand
GCAGCGTCTTCGAGGCCGTGGGCGGCTTCGACGAGCGCTTCTTCGTCTATCTGGAGGATATGGACCTGTCCTGTCGCGTCGCCAAAGCCGGCTGGAAGATCTGGTATCTCGCCGAAGCCGTCGCCTTCCACAAAGGCGGCGGCACGTCGGAGCAGGTGAAGGCCGCGCGGCAATTCTATTCGACGCGCAGCCGCCTCCTTTACGCGGCCAAGCATCTTTCGCCGGCGAAGTCGGCGTTCGTCTTCGCGGCGACGATGACGCTGGAGCCGGCGGCAAGGCTGGCACGCGCCCTGCTGCGCAGGTCCGTGCCCGAGATTCGGGAGACGCTCGCCGCTTATCGGATGCTCGCGGCCGACCTGCCCGGCATCGTGCGGACGATGCGGCACGGGCCGCCGCGCGAGGGCGACTGATGGCGGCGCCGGGGCGCAAGCTGCGGGTCCTCGCCCTTACCCGCTACGACCTCAAGGCGGCGAGCACCCGGCAGCGGTTCGCGCAATATTTCCCTTATCTCGCCGATCATGGGGTGGAGGTGACGCTCGCGCCGCTGCTGCCGGACAGCTATCTCGACGCGCTCAACGAGGGGCAGAGGCCGCCCCGCGCGGTGATCCCCAAAGCCTATCGCGGCCGTCTGCGCGCCCTTCGCGAAGCGGGCGGGTACGACCTCCTTTGGGTGCAGTACGAGCTCCTGCCCTACTGGCCCGGCTTCGTCGAGGCCCGGGCGGCGCGCACGCCGCGGCCCATCATATGCGATTATGACGACGCCATCTTCCACGGCTACGACCGCCACCGCCGCTGGGTCGTGCGCAAGCTGCTCGGGCGCAAGCTCGAGCCTTTGCTGTCGCGGGCCGCGGCGGCGATGTGCGGCAACGCCTATCTGCAGGATTACGCCCGCCGTTTCTGTCGTAACAGCGTGATTTTCCCGACGGTGGTCGACACCAAGGTCTACCAGCCGGCGCCGACGCGCCCGCAGGGGCCGCTGACGGTCGGCTGGCTCGGCTCGCCGACGACCTGGGTCAATGTCGAGCCGCTGCTGCCCGCGCTCCTGCCGGTGCTGCGGGAGCGGGGCGCGCGGCTGCGCATCATCGGCGCGGGGCCCCGCGCGCGCGGCATCGAAGGCATCGAGGCGGTCGACTGGTCCGAGCAGGATGAGGTCCGCGAGCTGCAGGCGATGGACGTCGGCATCATGCCTTTGCTCGATCAGCCATTCCAGCGCGGAAAATGCGGTTACAAGCTGATCCAGTACATGGCCTGCGGGATCCCCGCGGTCGCCTCGCCGGTCGGGGTCAACGCCGAGATCGTCGCCGAGGGCTCGAGCGGCTTCCTCGCCGCCGGGCCGGCCGAATGGGCGGCGCGGCTCGACACGCTCCTCGCCGACCCGGCGCTGCGCGCGCGGATGGGCGCCGAGGGTCGGCGGATCGCGGTCGAGCGCTATTCGCTGGCCTCGCAGCAGCCGCGCGTCCTCTCGATCCTGCGCGCCGCCGCCGGTTGAATCGCCGCCCTGATCGGCTATGGCCGGAGAGGGGCGCGAAGACGGGACGGACAAGCGAGGATGGACGTCTCTTACCAGCTGGTGGGATATTCGGACGAGATTCGCGACGCCTATCTGAAGCTGCTCCCCGAGCAGGAGCAGGCGATCGGCCGCGGCAAGCTGGAATGGAAGCTCCGCGACGGCCCCGGCGGCACCGGCGCCGTCGCCGTCGCCGTCGCCAGCGCGGGCGGGGAGATCATCGGCGTCAACGCCTTCATGCCGAGCCGCTTCCGGATCGGCGAGCGGACCGGCCGCGCCTATCAGTCGATGGACACGATCGTCACTCCCGCCGCGCGCGGCAAAGGCGTGTTCGGCCGCCTCATCAACTGCTTCTACGAAGAAGCCGAGGCGGATCTGCTCTACGGCTTCCCCAACGCCAATTCGTCGCCGGGCTTTTTCGGCAAGCTCGGCTGGGCCCATTTCGGGCCGGTGCCGATGCTGTTCCGGCCGCTGAGGAGCGGCTATTTCCTGAAGCGCGTTTCCCGCTTCCTGCCCGACCTGCCGATCCCGATGCTCGCGCGGGGGACCGAGGATTTCGAGCGCGCGCTCGGATTCGACGCGCGCGCGAGCGCTGCCTGGCGGCGCTTTTCCGCGGGCCTCGGCTGCGCCGTCGAGCGCGACGCCGAGTTCCTCAACTGGCGCCTGCGCGACAATCCTTCCGAGCGCTACGACATCCTTCAGGCCGAGGACGGCTCGTTCGTCGCCCACACAACGACGGACAAGCATGGCGGCCGGATCGGCTATGTGATGGAGGCGATCGGCGGCCCCGAGACGCTGCCCGGGCTGATCGGCGCGGCATTGCGCGAGCTGCAGGCCGCGCGCGCCGATGCGGCCCTGGCCTGGTGCCTGCCCGGCTCGCCCAATTACGCCGCCTACCGCAAGGCGGGTTTCTATCCCCTGCCCGAGCGGCTGCGCCCGATCGTGATCAACTTCGGCGCGCGCGCCCTCGCCGGGCCGGCCGCCGCGATCGAGGATGCGCGCGGCTGGTATGTCAGCTATCTCGATTCCGACACCGTCTGATGGCCGGCACCTTCATCCTGTCGCTCGATTGCGAGGGCAAATGGGGCGTTGCCGACCATCTCTCGCCGCGCTGGCAGCGCGACCTCACCGAGGCGCGGCTGAAGGAGGCCTATCGCGCTATCGCCGTCCTTCTCGAGAAAGTGGGAATCTCCGCCACCTTCGCGTTCACCGAGCTGTTCCTCCGCTCGCGCGACGAGCTGCTCGATTTGCCGCTGGATGAAGTAACGTCGCGGCTGCCATACACCGCGCCCGCTTTCCGCGATCTGCTGCACGGCTCGGGCGAGGGCTGGACCGGCGAATGGGCGTTGCGGACGATCGGCCCGGGGCACGAGGTCGCCAGCCACGGCGTCACCCACACGCCGTGGACGGACATGAGCGCCGAGCAGGCGCGCTACGAGCTGTCGCTGGTTCCGATCGCGCGCGGGCGCACCTTCATCCATCCGCGCAACGCGGTCGCCCATCTCGACCTGCTCGGGCAGGCCGGCTTCGTCGGCTACAGGCTGGCGCCGCGGCCGCGGTCGCGCGCCGCCTCGCTGGCGAGCGAGTTCAATCCGTTCGCTGCAGCCGAGCCGACGCCGCCGCGGGCGCCGCTCCAGCCGATCCCGGGCGGCCATTTCATCAACTGGCTCTCCGGCGCGCGGCGGCTCGTTCCGGCCTGGCTGACCCGGCGACGCGCCCGCCACGCGCTCGAGCAAGCGGCGCGCACCGGCGGAGTCGCCCATTTCTGGACCCATCCGGAGAATATCGCCTCCGCGCCGGCCACATTGCGCAATCTCGAAGCGGTGGTGGAGGAGGCGGCGGCGATGCGCCGTGCCGGCCGGATCGAAATCATGACCCAGATCGACTATTGCCGCACGCTCGCGTGCTGAACGGCGGGTCAGTCGCGGTTCAGGCCGTCCGATGCAGGGAGAGAGCATGATGAATCGTCGCCTCTTCCTCGCCGCCGGCACCGCTTTGGCCCTCAGCATGGCCGGAAGCCGCCTTTGCGCCCAGACCGGGTCCATCGTCCGCCCGGAAGAGCATGGCGCGCGGGGCGACGGAAGCACCGACGACACGGCCGCGCTCCAGGCGGCGATGGAGGCCACCCCCGCCGGCGGCCGCCTGCAGCTGCGCCGCGGCGCGGTCTATCGCATCGACACCAATTACCGGGCGCCCTGGCTCGATTTCGGGGGGCTCAAGATGAAGCGCGGGGTGACGCTCGACCTCAACGGCGCGGAGCTGCGCGCCTTGCCCTCGGCGAGCGTCGCGGGCGCCGTGGTCCTCGCCTATCAGACCGCGGGCTGGAGCATCGTCGGCCCCGGCCGCATCACCGGCGAGCGCAACGTCCATCGCGGCACCGGCGGCGAATGGGGGCAGGGGGTCGCAATCTTCTCCTCGTCGGACTGGACGATCGGCCCGGGCATCGAGATTGCCGATTGCTGGGGCGACGGAATCTATCTCGGCAACGCGGCGAACCGGCCGGGAGGCTATTGCGACCGCTTCCTGATCACCGGCGTCACCATCCGCAACTGCCGCCGCAACGGCATCTCGATCATCGCGGGCCGCGACGGCGAGATCCGGGGCGTGCGCATCGCCGACATCGCGGGGACGGCGCCGCAGGCAGGCATCGATCTGGAGCCCGACGACGCCCGTTTCGGCAATCGCAACATCCGGATCGACGGCGTCACCATCAGCGGAGTCCAGGTGGGCATCGGCGTCACCGTCGCCAATGAAGGGGTGCGGATCACCCGCAGCAGCATCGAGGCGGCGAACAGCGGGATCATCATCTCCGACAATACGCGCGCGCTCGAGATCGTCGACAATGTCCGCATCGCCAGCACCCAGGGCGGCGCCGAGGGCGGCGCCATCCGCACCGTCGCGGCGAACGGG
>JAXDPC010000053.1:0-3016 GCA_034668525.1 Sphingomonadales bacterium | reverse complement strand
ACCGACCCGGTCTTCAGCGCGCCGAGGTCCGCCACCGTGAGCTTCGCCTCCCCCAGCCACGCCTCCAGCGAGACCTCCACATTGTCGATCAGGGCGCGGTTGATGCCCCCGCCCGGCGCGGCTGCCTGGTCCGTCTTCTGGGTCATGTGTCTGTGCTCTTCGTGAGTTCGAGGATCTTGAGCCGGTAGCCGTGGCCATCTTCCTCGATCGCGCAACGCGCGACCGGCGGGTCGGCGCCTTCCACGGTGAGGTCGAGAGGGCCGGCGGGGTCCTGGTCGAGGATGAGGACGTCGCCCGGGCCGAGACCGGTGAACTCGGCGAGGGTGAGATGGCAGCGGCCGAGACGCGCCGACAGCCCCACCCGCTGCTTGGCGAGCGCCTCGTCGAGGGGACCGAGCGCGCTCCGCTGCGGGACCGAACGCGCGCTGCCCCGGCGGACGGCGACCGCCGACTCCGTCGATACGCGCAGCTGCATCGCCGCGGGTTGCCCGGCCCGCCCGATCTCGCAGCCGAAACCCGAACCATCGAATGCCCGCGCCTCCGCGTCGCGCCAGAGGCTGTCGCCTGGCAGCCCGAAAGCCGATGCGAGCCTGCGGCACAGGTCGGTGATCGCCGTCTGCGCGAGCGCATGACAGAGTCTCCGGTCGGCCTCGGTCGGCGCTCTTGCCACGGTGGCGGCGTCCAGCATCATGGCGGCGAGCGCGAGCTCCGCTTCTTCCTCGACTGCCAGAGCGGCGCCCTCGGGGAGCACGCGCCAGCGTCCGGCTGGCGCCGGGCCGACGATCGGAGCCAGCGGCTTCACGACCTCCATGCTGCCGCGCAGGATCCATTTCGCCGACCACGCCTCGACCGCGCCGCTCACCAAAGCGGCGAGCGTGCCGTCGTCGAGCGCGCCGGCAGGCAGCCATGCCCGCGCTTGGGTCATTGCCAAATACACCGTGCGTCCCTCAGCCCTGGCCGCGTATGCCGAAGAGCTGCTGGATCATGTCGTTGGTCACCGAGATGATCTGCGAGGATGCCTGGAAGCCGCGCTGGATCAGGATGAGGTCGCCAAACTGGCGGGCGAGGTCGACGTTCGAGGCCTCGAGCCGGCGCGACAGCACGCGGCCCACGCGCTGGTCCTCGCTGGTCATGAGTTCGCGCGCGCTCTGACCGGTCTGAACGAACAGTCCGCCGCCGCGCTGCTCGAGCGCGGTCGGATCCCGGAAGTCCGCTATCGCGACGGCGCCGAGATCGACCTTCTCCTCGTTCGAATAGGAGATCTCCAGCCGGCCCTTCTCGTTAACGGCGATCGTGGTCGCGGCGCCGGAGCCGTGGCCGTCGACCACTGCCGCGCGGAGCGTGGAGACCGTCCCGGACGAAAAGGAGGTGACGTTGCTCGACAGGTCGAAGGTCACGGAAAGGCCGTTGCCGGCATCCGCGAAGACCGGCTTGGCCGTCGCGGCCTCCACCTTTCCGTCGACGAACCTGACGGTGGCAGTGCCGATCTCCCGGGCCTTGTCGTCGGTGACGGTGACCGTCCACTCGTTGAGCGCCGTAGCCGAGCGGGCGAAGCGCGCCTGCCAGACATGCTGTCCGCCATTCGCATCGTAGACCTTGATACCGCTGACGCTCAGGGTCGTTGCTTCCGAGGAGAGGTTGTCGGCGAAGGTCACCGTCGAAGTCATGGCCGGTGCGCTGGTGCGCAATGGGTCGATCGACAGGCTCACCGGCCGGCCCGACGCGTCGAGAGTCGCGAGCCGGTACTGCGTGCCGGCGAGAACGATGAACCCCTGCGGGTCGACTTCGAAGCTGCCGGTACGTGTGTAGAACAGCTCTTCGCCGCGCATCAGCATCATGAAGCCGCTGCCATCGACGGCGAGGTCGAGGTCCCGCTCCGTCTGGCGCAGGTCGCCGGGGCGGAAGTCGGTGCGGGCCTCGCCGATCGAGACGCCGTTGCCGTAATCGCCACCGTGGCCGCCGGTATAAGCCAGGCCTCCACGCCCATCGTGCGCGACGATGTCGGTGAATGAGACCGTCGCACTCTTGAAGCCCGACGAATTGAGGTTCGAGACGTTGTTGCTGACCTGCTGCAGGCCACGCGAATAAGCGGTAAGGCCGCTGAGCCCGACATAGATGGACCCGAACATGCTTAGTCTCCCTGGCGGATTTGGCTGATGTTGCCGATGGCGAGGTTGCTGATCGTCTGGCCATCAGCCGTCTCGATCGTGACTCGGGCGTCTCCGCCCTGGAATGCGATCGAGACGACCTTGCCGCTGATCGTCGCCTGCCCGGCCGGCACGTCGACGTCGCGGCCGAGCAGCGCTGCGGCCTGCATGTTCCCCTGGGCCGCCACCATCTGCTGGAGCCGGTCGTTGGTCGTCTGCCCGAGCTGGATCTGCGAGAATTGGGCGAGCTGCGAGACGAACTCGAAATTGTCCATCGGCTTGAGCGGGTCCTGATAGGTCAGCTGGGTCAGGACGATGCGCAGCAGGGATTCGAAGCTGAGGCCGAAAGCGTTGGTCGCCTCCCCCTGCGCCGCCGGCGCGGCCGTCTGCTGCGTCGCCGACGAACCGCCAGTCAGTGGGTCGATCTGCATTTCATCCTCCCTCGAACCCGGCGGACGGCCGGCTTTCACCGTTGATCGTGACGTTGCCGGCACGAAGGCCGTGCCGTGCGAGCAGCGCGTCGATCGCGCTTCTCAGCTTGATCTCTTCCTCGCGGTTCATCCGTTGCGCGCGCGCGACGAGCGCGACGCCATCGGGTCCCGCCTGCAGCGCGAGCCGCACCGCCACCGCCATTCCTTGTGGAACGCCGGCGGCCCGGCGGGTGCGGGCCTGCGGAGACGCCGCGCCCGGCTGCTGCGTGCTACGCGGACCGGCGCGACGCTCCACGGCGGGGGCGGCAGCCGGCGTTGGGGCGCTCCGATGCGGACGATCGGATCGAGGTTCCCGCGCTGCGGCTTCTGCCGGGCTTTCGCTAGCGACAATGATTCCGCGACCTTCCGCGCGAAGGTCGGGCTCCGATAAACGTGTCG
>JAXDPC010000052.1:0-7331 GCA_034668525.1 Sphingomonadales bacterium | reverse complement strand
CGACGGGATCGATCAGCACCTTGCCGACCGCAGCGGCCGCGACGGGGACCGGCGCGCCGCGGCCGCCGGCTGGTGGGGGGAGGCGCGGATGCTCCTGCGGCCGCTCGAGGAGGCATTCGCGGTGGAGGAGGGGGCGCTCGGCGGCCTTCTCGCCCCGCTCCGCGAAACAGTGTCGGCGCTCGGTGGCGACCCCGTCTGGGCCGGGCCCGCCGGGCGTGCCGCCGCGGAGCTGTTCGCGAGCCTGGAGGCGGCATCGGGAGAAGGGCCGGAGCGGGTCGCGCCGGCCAATCTGCCGGCGATGCTCGAGCAGCTGATGGCGGCGACGGCGGTGCGTCCGCCTTACGGCCAGCATCCGCGCATCTTCATCTGGGGCCTGATCGAGGCGCGACTCCAGCAGGCGGACCTGGTCGTCCTCGGCGGCCTCAACGAAGGCGTCTGGCCGCAGCTGCCCACGCCCGACCCGTGGCTGGCGCCGCGGCTCCGGCACGAGCTCGGCCTGCCGGGGCTCGAGCGCCGGATCGGGCTCGCCGCGCACGACTTCGCGAGCGCGCTCGGCGGCCGCCAGGTTCTGGTCACGCGGGCCCGGCGCGATGCCCGGTCGCCGTCGATCCCGTCGCGCTTCTGGCTGCGCCTGGAGGCGATGACCGGCGGCCTCACCCGCGCGCCATTCCACAAGCGGTGGGCGCGCACGCTCGACCGGCCGGAAAGCTATCGTCCGGCCGCCCGGCCGGCCCCCCAGCCGGCGGCCGGGACGCGGCCGCGCTCCATTTCCGTGACCGAGGTCGACCGGCTGAAGGCGGACCCCTTCGCCTTCTACGCGCGCAAGATGCTCGGCCTGGCGCCGCTCGACGCCGCCGACGCCGATCCGAGCGCCGCCTGGCGCGGAAGCGCGGTGCACAAGGTTCTCGAAGCCTGGATGAAGGAGGATGAATGCGATCCGGAGCGGTTGCGCGCCCGGGCCGAGGCACTCCTCCGCGCCGCCGCCGCCCACCCGCTGATGCGCGCTTTGTGGCAGCCGCGGCTGCTCGACGCGATCGACTGGATCGCCGAGGAGGTCGCGCGGAACAGGGAGGAAGGGCGGCTTCCGCTCAAGGCGGAGGCCTGGGGCGAGGCGGAAGTCGCGGGGATCGCGCTCCAGGGGATGGCCGACAGGATCGACCGCCTCGCGGACGGGAGCCTCGCCATCGTCGACTACAAGACCGGCACTCCGCCCGGCCCCAAGGCCGTCGCCGAAGGCTATTCGATGCAATTGGGGCTGCTCGGGCTCATCGCCGAGCGGGGAGGATTCAAGGATGTCGAGGGCGTGCCGGCCAGTTTCGAATATTGGTCGCTGGCGCGGGCGCCTTCCGGCCGGCTCGGTTATTGCCGGAGTCCGGTCGGCGGACGCAGCGGCATCGCTCCGGAGGACTTTACCGCCATCGCGGCGCGCAACTTCATCGCCGCGGCCGAGCGGTGGCTGACGGGAACGGAGCCTTTCACAGCCAAGCTCCACCCCGAATATGCGCCCTATGGCGAGTACGACCAGCTGATGCGCCTCGACGAATGGTACGGGCGCGAGCGCTGAGAGGTCAGATGCCCGGAGTCTCGGCCCCTTCGCGGGCCCGCGGCGGAGCGCGCCTTGCCGGCGCCGCCCGTACCGCGCGGGGGTGGCGGTCGAACAGCTGGACGCATTCGTCGGTGATCAGCCGCGAGCAGTGCGGATAGCCGGCCCGGCCCTCGATCGGCCCGCCCATCGCCGGCCGCGGTGCGCGCTGCGCCAAAGCGGCGCGGACCCGGCGCTCATAGAGCTGGATGCATCGGTCGGTGACGGTCCGCGAGCAGGGCGGATAGCCCGATACCGTGACCGGTTCCCGCGCGGAGACCGCCTCATAGGGCCCGCCCGTGCCGACGGCGGGATCGTAGTCCAGCCACGCTTCTTCCTTGGGTGCGGCGGCGCCGACCGCGAGCAGCAGGCCGGCCGAGATCAGAACGAGCCTTTTTCTCATCGCGCGACGCTCCATCGAGGAAGCGGACCGATTCGCCGCCACGGTGAAGTTAACGCCTCGTCAACCATGTTTCGCCCCAAATCTGTCGGTCATCCCGATGCGGGACTGGCCGGCGTCAGGAAAGGGCGCGGTAGATGCCGTAGAGGCTGGTGATGGTGAGCACCACGCCCACCATCAGCAGCAGCCGCGTCGCCGGCAGCTTCTTGACGATGAGTCCGCCGAGCGGCGCCGCGGCGATGCCGCCGATCAGCAGGCCGACCACCGCCTTGGTGAAATCCTCGACGCCGAGCGTGAAGATGAAGGTCGCCGAGATGGTGACGGTGAGGAAGAATTCGGCGGTGTTGACCGTGCCGATCACCTTGCGCGGGTCGGCGCCCTGGATGAGCAGGTTGGAGGTGACCACCGGCCCCCAGCCGCCGCCGCCCGCAGCGTCCAGGAATCCGCCGACGAGCCCGAGCGGCGCGACGATCCGCGGCGTGCGCGCGTGCGGCGGATGCCCCGTCGCCCGCCAGACCAGATAGACTCCGATCGCGGTCAGATAAGCGAGGACGAGCGGGCGCGCCGTCTCCGCCGGCACCTGGGTCAGCACATAGGCGCCGATGATGCCGCCGATCACGCCCGGCACCACCAGACGGCCGAACAGGCGCCAGTCGACGTTGCGGAACAGGGCATGGCTGATCCCCGAGATGCCGGTGGTGAAGCATTCGACCGCGTGGACGCTCGCGGAGGCGGCCGCCGGCGGCATGCCGAGGCTGAGCAGCAGGGTGTTCGAGATCACTCCGAACGCCATGCCGAGCGCGCCGTCGACCAATTGCGCGGCGAACCCGACCAGGATGAAGGGAAGCAGGTCGACGAGGCTGAAGGAAGAGAAGTCGATCATCGCGCCCGCCGTCTGCCGCGCCACTGCTCGCGCGTCTGCTCCCTCATGTCCACATCATATTTCGGATATGACGCCGCGCGTCGCGCCCTCATGGCACGAGCACGCCGTGCTTCTTCTTGCCCGCCGAGATGCGGACCTCGCCCGATACCGCGATCGCGCGGTCCTCGTCGGCCTTCTCGCCGTCGACCTTGGCGCCGCCTTGGGCGATCAGCCGCCGCGCTTCGTTCTTCGATGCGCACAGGCCCAGCCCGACCAGGGCATCGACCAGTGCGATCGCACCATCCACCTTCAGCGTCGGCAGCGCCTCGCCGGACGCACCCTCCTCGAAAGTGCGCCGCGCGGTCTCGGCCGCCTCGCGCGCCGCGTCCTGACCATGGACCAGCGCGGTCACTTCGTCGGCGAGGATTTTCTTGGCCTCGTTGATGCCCGCGCCCTCCAGCGCCTCGAGCCGCGCCACCTCGTCGAGCGGAAGGTCGGTGAACAGCCGCAGGAACTTGCCGACGTCGGCGTCGTCGCAATTGCGCCAAAACTGCCAGTAATCGTACGGGCTCAGTAGGTCTTCATTGAGCCACACGGCGCCCTGGGCGGTCTTGCCCATCTTGGCGCCGTCCGCGGTCGTGAGCAAAGGCGTCGTCACTCCGAACAGCTGGGCGCCGTCGACCCGGCGCGCCAGCTCGACGCCGTTGACGATGTTGCCCCATTGATCCGAGCCGCCGAGCTGCAGCAGGCAGCCGTGGCGCCGGTTCAGCTCCATGAAGTCGTAGGCCTGCATGATCATGTAGTTGAATTCGAGGAAGGTGAGGGGCTGCTCGCGCTCGAGGCGCATGCGGACGCTGTCGAAGGTCAGCATCCGGTTGATCGTGAAATGCGGCCCCACGTCGCGCAGCAGCTCGACATAGCCGAGCCTTCCCAGCCATTCGTCATTGTCGACCATGATCGCGCCGGTCTCGCTGTCGTCGAAGCGCAGGGCGCGCTCGAAGACCGGGCGGATCGAGGCGATGTTCGCCCGGATCGTCTCCTCGGTCAGCAACTGCCGGCTCTCGTCGCGCCCGGACGGGTCGCCGACCTTGGTGGTCCCGCCGCCCATCACCACGATCGGCTTGTGCCCCGCCTGCTGCAGCCGCCGCAGCAGCATGATCTGGATCAGCGAGCCCACGTGGAGCGAAGGCGCGGTGGCGTCGAAGCCCACATAGCCGGGCACGACCGCGGCGGAGGCGAGCGCGTCGAGCCCCTCCGCATCGGTCAATTGATGGATATAGCCGCGCTCGTCGAGCAAGCGGAGGAGGGAGGACTTGTACTGCGCCATGATGCCGCGCCGGTTAGCATGCGGCGTCGAACTTGCGCCACACGCAACTTCTGCGGGATCAGGCGCGCTTGGCCGGCCTGCCGCCCTTGGCCGCTGCTTTCTCCTGGGCGGCCTTCATCGCAGCCAGGCGCTCGGCGATGGCGGCTTCGCGGCGGAGCGCGTCGACCTCGGCGAGCTTGGCGGACTCGTCGGGGTCCATCAGCCCGGGGCCGGGCGCGCCGGCCGCCGCCATGGCGCGCTCGAACATCGTTTCGGCACGCGAGGCCTTGCGCTTGGCGCGCTCCGCGGGCGAGCCGCAGACATTCGTCGCGGCGGCCGTGTCGCACCGGGATGCCTTGAACGGCGCCAGCTCCTTTTCCATCTGCGCCTTGCGCAGCTTGAGCGCCGCGAGGCATTCGTCCAGCCGCTTTTCCTCGTCGGCCGCCTCGGCTTCCGTCTTGTCGAGCTGCTTCACCTGCGCTTCGTGATCGAGCTGCCGCGCGACCGCGGTCCCGGCGAGGTCGGGCCGCTCCTTCGACAAGGCGAAGCGGGCCTGCTCCTCGAGCCCGGCGATGCGGTCTCGGAGCAGCGCCTTCTGAAGCTCGGCCTGGGTGCGGCGGCACCGCGCCGCATGAAGCTCGGCGCGGGCCTCGTCCTCGGCGCGCTCCACTTCGCGGATCGCCTCGCGCATCAGGCTGCCGCTGCTCGCCCGCTCGACCGCGCTCATGCCCATTTCGATATTGGCCGAAACAATCCGCTGCACCCTGACGAAAATCGATTCCATGGATCACCTCGCGCCGGCGGCGGGACCCGCCCCACTCCGATCCGCCGGCGTAACGGACGCCGATTAAGGCCGTGTAAAACGCCCGGCTACGCTCGGCTTTCGCGGTCGCATTGGAACGGACGTGGCGGCGCGGCGTGACAGGATGGGAACGAGTGACTAGTGTGCCGGTTGTCGGTAATCTGCGAGTCTCGCACGCACTCAAGTCTTTTGGAGCCCGGAGCGGCATGTCCGATCAGCAGCTCGAATTACTGAAAGCCATCGGCGAACGGCGTTCCGATGAGCGGCGCAAGCAGCCGGGTGCGTCGCGCAAATTCCTCATCCGTGCCGGAATCCTTACCCGGAAGGGCAGGCTGAAGTCGGCCTATGGGGGAGCCAAAAAGAAGACGGCGTGATACGCCTCGGTCCCGGCCTTGTCCTAGGTTATCACGGCTGCTCCGGGGACACAGCCGCTAGCTTGCTGGAGGGTGAAGACTTCGAGCAAAGCAACGAAGCCTATGACTGGCTCGGCCCCGGCGCCTATTTCTGGGAAGGCGACTGGCAACGCGCGCATGAATGGGCCACCCAGCGCACCGGAAGCCGGGCCTTCAGGAATTCAAGCGTGGTTCGCGCTGTCATAGACCTCGGGAACTGCCTCGACCTTACGACCCGGCGGCACCTGGACCTGCTCGCCCATTATTACGGCCTCTTCAAGGCTGAGCAGGAAGATATCGGGGAGGCGCTCCCGACCAACGAAGACCTCCCCAGCGATCGGGCCGGGGATCGCCTCCTGCGGTATCTGGATCGCGCCGTCATCAGCTTCCTTCACGAGCAGATCGACGAGGAAATCGCCCAGATTCGTTCTGACGACGGCGTGCCGGCCATACAGAGGTTCGACACCGTGCGTGGCCTTTTCCCAGAGGGAGACCCCCGCTTATCCGGGTGCCGGATTCTTGCGCAAAACCCACACCCCAATCGCCGTTCGAAATCCGGCCTGCATTCAAGGGCGTTTTCAAGCCGCGTCACACAATCTAGCCGGCAGGCGGGTCCGCTCAGCTCTTTCGGCTCAGCGTCCGCATCGCGTCGTCGAGGCCTTCGAGGGTGAGCGGGTACATGCGGTCCTGCATCAGCTCCTGGACGATCCGGGTCGAGGCCGAGTAGTTCCAATATTGCTCGGGCGTGGGGTTGAGCCAGACCGCGCTCGGATAGGTGTTCGCCATCCGCTTCAGCCAGACCGCGCCGGCTTCCTCGTTATAATGCTCGACCGAGCCGCCGGCATGGGTGATCTCGTAAGGGCTCATCGCCGCGTCGCCGACGAAGATCAATTTATAGTCGTGGCCGAACTTGTGGAGCACGTCCCAGGTCGGCGTGCGCTCGGAGAAGCGGCGGCGATTGTCCTTCCACACGCTCTCATAGGGGCAATTGTGGAAGTAGAAGAATTCCAGATTCTTGAACTCGCTGGTCGCTGCCGAGAACAGCTCCTCGCAGAGCGTCACGAACGGGTCCATCGACCCGCCGACGTCGAGGAAGAGCAGGAGCTTGACGGCATTGTGCCGCTCCGGGCGCATGCGGATGTCGAGCCAGCCCTTGCGCGCCGTGCCGTCGATCGTCTCGTCGAGGTCGAGCTCGTCGGCGGCGCCCTCTCGCGCGAAGCGGCGCAGACGGCGCAGCGCGATCTTGATGTTGCGGGTGCCGAGCTCCTTCGACGCGTCGAGGTTGCGGAACTCGCGCTTGTCCCAGACCTTGATCGCCGAGCGGTTGCGGCCGGATTCCTGTCCGATCCTGATGCCCTCGGGATTGTAGCCGTAGGCGCCGAACGGCGAGGTGCCGCCGGTGCCGATCCATTTGGAGCCGCCCTGATGCCGCTCCTTCTGCTCCTCGAGCCGCTTCTTCAGCGTCTCCATAATCTCTTCCCAGGAGCCGAGCGACTGGATCTCGGCCATCTGCTCGGGCGCCAGATAGAGCTCGGCGACCTTGCGCAGCCACTCCTCGGGGAGCGGCACTGCCTCCGTCTCGTACGTCGTCTCGAGGCCTTTGAAGACCTTGCCGAACACCTGGTCGAAGCGGTCGAGCAGGGTCTCGTCCTTCACGAAGGTGGCGCGGGCGAGAAAATAGAATTGCTCCGGCGTGGCTCGGATCACCTCGGCGTCGAGCGCCTCCAGCAGGAGGAGATGCTCCTTGATCGAGGCGGGGATGCCCGCGGCGCGAAGCTCGTCGACGAACGAGAAGAACATCGCGCCGCTCTAGGCCCGCGCCGCGGGCTCCGCCAGAGCGCTCAGCGGTCGCGCGGAGGCTCGTTGCCGATTTCCGCGAGGCCGCGCGCCTGGCCGACCACCACCGGCAGCGCTTCGACGATCGCTTCGTCGGGATGCGGGACGCGGTCGAAGAGGGCAATGACATGGGTCGAAGTGGGCGTGCTGA
>JAXDPC010000051.1:0-3316 GCA_034668525.1 Sphingomonadales bacterium | reverse complement strand
AGCCTTGCGCATGCGCTGCTCGAGGTCCTGGATGTAGGCACGCAGATTGTGGCCGACGAGGTGCGGCCTTTCGTCGTCGCCGGTCTCGACGACGACGCTGTCGCGCTGCGAGACGTCGGCGAGGATGTTCTGGATGTCGCGCTTGATCGTGGTCGGGGTGATGCCGTGCGCCTCGTTGTACTCGACTTGCTTCTGGCGGCGGCGGTCGGTCTCGCGCAGCGCCCGCTCCATCGAGCCGGTGATCCGGTCCGCGTAGAGGATGACGCGGCCCTCGACGTTGCGGGCGGCGCGGCCGATGGTCTGGATCAGCGAGGTCTCGGAGCGGAGGAAGCCCTCCTTGTCGGCGTCCAGGATGCCGACCAGCCCGCATTCGGGGATGTCGAGGCCCTCGCGCAGCAGGTTGATGCCGACCAGGACGTCATAGACGCCCAGCCGCAGGTCCCGGATCAGCTCGATGCGCTCCAGCGTCTCGACGTCCGAGTGCATGTAGCGGACCCGAAGGCCGGCTTCGTGCATGAACTCGGTGAGGTCCTCGGCCATGCGCTTGGTGAGGGTGGTGACGAGGGTCCGGTAGCCCTTACCGGCGGTGATCCGCGCCTCGTTGATGAGGTCGTCGACCTGATCCTCGACCGGCTTGATCTCGACCGGCGGGTCGATGAGGCCGGTGGGCCGGATGACCTGCTCGGCGAAGACGCCGCCGGTCTGCTCCAGCTCCCAGGGGCCCGGCGTGGCCGAGACGGCGACCGTCTGCGGACGCATCGCGTCCCATTCGTTGAAGCGCAGCGGACGGTTGTCGATGCATGAGGGGAGTCGGAAGCCATATTCGGCGAGCGTGATCTTGCGGCGATGATCGCCGCGCGCCATCGCGCCGATCTGGGGCACCGTCTGGTGGCTCTCGTCGACGAAGAGCAAGGCATTCTCGGGAATATATTCGAACAGGGTCGGCGGCGGCTCGCCGGGCAGGCGGCCGGTGAGGAAGCGGCTGTAATTCTCGATGCCCGCGCAGGAGCCGGTGGCGGCGATCATCTCCAGGTCGAAATTGGTGCGCTGCTCGAGCCTTTGCGCCTCGAGCAACTTGCCCTCGGCGTGGAGCTCCTTGAGCCGCTCGGCGAGCTCGTGGTGGATCGCCTCCATCGCCTGCTTCAGCGTCGGACCGGGGGTGACGTAGTGGCTGTTGGCGTAGACCTTGACGTAATCGAGCGCCGCGATCTTCTTGCCGGTCAGCGGATCGAACTCGACGATCTCCTCGATCTCGTCGCCGAAGAAGGCGACGCGCCAGGCCATGTCCTCATAATGGGAGGGGAAGATTTCGAGATTGTCGCCGCGCACCCGGAAATTGCCGCGGGCGAAAGCCTGGTCGTTGCGCTTGTATTGGAGCGCGACGAGCTTGCGCACGATCTCGCGCTGGTCGACGCTCTCGCCCTTCTTGAGGCTGAAGGTCATCGCCGAATAAGTTTCGACCGAGCCGATGCCGTAGAGGCACGAGACCGAGGCGACGATGATGACGTCGTCCCGCTCCAGCAGCGACCGCGTCGCCGAGTGGCGCATGCGGTCGATCGCCTCGTTCACGCTCGACTCCTTCTCGATATAGGTGTCGGAGCGGGGGACGTAGGCTTCGGGCTGGTAATAATCGTAATAGCTGACGAAATATTCGACGGCATTGTCCGGGAAGAAGCTCTTGAACTCCCCGTAGAGCTGCGCGGCGAGGATCTTGTTCGGCGCGAGCACCAGAGCCGGCCGCTGCAGCGCCTCGATGACCTTGGCCATGGTGAAGGTCTTGCCCGAGCCGGTGACGCCGAGGAGGACCTGGGTCTGCTCCTCCTGGCGCGCGGAATCGACCAGCTCGGCGATGGCGGTGGGCTGGTCCCCGGCCGGCTCGTAATCGGAGACGATTCTGAACTTGCGGCCGCCCTCGGCCTTCTCGGGCCGCTGCGGCCGGTGCGGGACGAACTCCTTGCCCGTGTCCGGCTCGGCGAGGCCGGTCCTGATCGCGATGGTGCCCATGGCTTCCATATGGTCATTCCGCCGGGGCCGCGCTAGCTTGCGCCGCAAACGGGAGGGGGAAAGACGATGAGGGCATTGGTGCTCGTTCCACTGGCGGCGTTGGCCGCATGCGGCGGCGAAGCCGAGCAGAAGGCGAAAGCGCCCCCGCCGGTGCAGGCGATGCAGGCGGGGCAGTGGGAAATGACGTACGAGGTCTCGAACTTTCGCCAGGCCGACGAGGGCCGGCCGCGCCTCAACATGCCGGTCGGGACGCGCGGGAGCGCCGCGGCCTGCGTCGGCGAGAGCGACACCGCGCGGCCGCCCATGGGGCTGTTCGCCGGCTCCGAATTCGAAGACTGCGAATGGGGCGACAATTATTATATGAGGAATGGCCGCCTCGTCTCGTCGGGCCTTTGCCAGCGCGACGGCGTCGGCCGGGTCGAGGTCACGATCTCGGCGGACTTTACCGCGACCACGTTCCAGGGCACCGCCGAAATGCTCACCCGGCTCCCGACGGACGGGGATGTCGTCCTCGCGACCCGGATCAACGGCCGCCGCACCGGCGACTGCACGCCGGCAGCGGCCGACGGCAACCGCGCGCAGACGAAATAGGGGGGGCGCATCATGATCGGCTATGTGACGCTCGGCACCGACGACCTCGATCGCGCCAGGGCCTATTACGACGCCTTGCTCGCCGAGCTCGGCGGAAAGCGGCTGATGACCATGGACGAAAACGGCTTCACCCTCTGGGCCACCGATTGGGGAAAGCCCGGCATCGCCGTGACCCGTCCCTACAACGGTCAGCCGGCGGTGGCCGGGAACGGCAACATGACCGCACTCGCAGTCGACGAGCGGGCGAAGGTGGACAGGCTCCATGCCCGGGCGCTGGCGCTGGGCGGCAGCGACGAGGGCGCGCCGGGCCTGCGCGGCCCGGAAGGGCCGCGCGCCTTCTACGGCGCCTATTTCCGCGATCCGGACGGCAACAAGCTCTGCGTCTTCCGCATCGGCCCGGCCTGAGCCGTTGCGGGTCCGCGCCATCGTCAATCGCGGCGGCGGGACCCTGCTGAGAAGCGGCGACGAGGACCCGCAGAGCGGCCTCGAAGCGGCCTTCGCCGCCGCCGGGGTCGATGCCGAGGTGCGCTGCGTCGAAGGCGATTGCCTGATTCCGGAATTCCAGGCGGCGCGCGACGATCCGAGCGTCGATGCGGTGGTTGCGGGCGGCGGCGACGGCACGATCAGCTGTGCTGCGGGGCAGCTTGTGGACAGCGGCAAGCCGCTCGGCGTGCTGCCGCTGGGCACGCTCAACCACCTCGCCCGCGACGCCGGCATCCCC
>JAXDPC010000050.1:0-8345 GCA_034668525.1 Sphingomonadales bacterium | reverse complement strand
GACGACGAGGCCGTTGGCGAGGCCGGGCTCGCCGGGATAGAGGCGGCCGAGCGAGACGCCGCCGAGCACCCCTTTCTCGGCCATCGCCCGGACCACCGGCCGCGCCTCCTTCGGCAGGCGCAGGGTGAATTCGTTGAAGAACGCCCCGTTGACAAGCTCGACCCCCGGCACCCGCGCCAGCCGCTCGGCGGCCCCCACGGCGCGAGCATGGTTGAGCGCCGCCAGCCGCCTCAGCCCCGTCTCGCCGAGCAGGGTCATGTGAATGGTGAAGGCGAGCGCGCAGAGGCCCGAATTGGTGCAGATGTTCGAGGTCGCCTTCTCGCGCCTGATATGCTGCTCGCGCGTCGACAGGGTCAGCACGAAGCCGCGCTTGCCCTCGGCGTCGACCGTCTCGCCGGCGAGACGTCCCGGCATCTGCCGCACATATTTGTCGCGCGTCGCGAACAGGCCGACATAGGGCCCGCCGAAATTGAGCCCGACCCCGATCGACTGGCCCTCGCCGACGACGATGTCCGCCCCCATGTCGCCCGGTGCCCGGATCGCGCCCAGCGCCACCGGCTCGGTCACCACCGCGATCAGCAAGGCGCCGGCCGCGTGGCAACGCTCGGCCAGCTCCGAGAGATCGCCGATCCGGCCGAGTATGTCGGGATATTGGACGACGACGCAGCTCGTCTCGGCGTCGATGGCCTCGATCAACCGCGCCATGTCCGGCTCCGGCGACAGCTCGGGCAGGCTGGTCTCGAGCAGGTCGCCGGTGAACCGCGCCATCGTCCTCGCCACCGACACGTAATGCGGGTGCAGCCCGCCCGACAGGATCGCCTTGCCGCGCCGCGTGATCCGCCGCGCCATGCCGATCGCCTCCCAGCAGGCGGTCGAGCCGTCATACATGGAGGCGTTGGCGACGTCGCAGCCGTAGAGCCGCGCCACCTGGGTCTGGAACTCGAACAGGGCCTGCAGCGTGCCCTGCGCGATCTCGGGCTGGTAGGGCGTGTAGCTGGTCAGGAACTCGCCGCGCTGGATGAGATGGTCGACGCTCGCCGGGATATGGTGCCGGTAGGCGCCGCAGCCGAGGAAGAAGGGGGCGTCGCCGGCGACGAGGTTGCGCCGCGCCATCGCGCCCAGCTCGCGCTCGACCGCCATCTCGCTGGCATGGTCGGGCAGGCCGGCGATCTTGCCCGCGAGCCGCGCGCCTTCGGGCACGTCGACGAACAGCTCATCGACCGAGTCCGCGCCGACCGCGCGCAGCATCTCGTTCCGGTCGGCGTCGGTGATGGGAAGATAACGCATCTGGGACTCTCAGGATAAGGTTCTGAACAGGAAACCGTTCGCTTCGAGCGAAGTCGAGAAGCCGCTTCGAGCGAAGCGAGAACCGGGCCTCGGTTTCGCTCGGCGACGGTCCTCGACTTCGCTCGCACCGAACGGGCACGGGCGCGAAATCATCCTTCCGGCTTCCGCATCGAAAAGCGGAGGCGCACATAATCGGCGGTCCAGCTGCCGTCGGGCTGCCGCAGCGCGCCGGCGAGGCGGCGCTCGACGCCCGCGGCGATGTCGGCGCGCTCCCATTCCGGGACCATGGCGAGGTCGAGCCAGCCCGAGCGGAAGGTCGTGATCCACGGCCCCAGCCCGCCCGGCAGCGGCGTCGGCCGCGGCACCAGGGCCGCCTGGATGTGGGTGAAGCCGGCGCAGCCGTAGAGGCGGACGAACTCTTCGATATCCGGATACCAGTGCGGATCCTGCTCGGGCTGGGCGAAGCCGCGTTCGGCGAGCTCGGCGCGAAGGCCGCCGCGCAGGCCGGCGAGGTTGCCGGCCCCGCCCATCTCGCCGGCGAACCGCCCGCCGGGCCGCACCATCCCGAAAATGCCGTTCGCCACCGCGTCGGGATCGAGCATCCAGTGCAGGGCCGCGTTCGAGAAAGCGGCGTCGAACTGCCCGAAGCGGCTCGCCTGCTCCTCGAGGTCGAGCGCCTGCGCGTCCGCCACGAAGGCGTCGACGCCCCTGGCCCGCGCCGCCCCGACCATCGCCTCGGACGCATCGAGCCCGATCACCCGCGCCCCCGCCGCCATGATCTTGAGGGTCAGCGTCCCGTCGCCGCAGCCGATGTCGAGGATCAGCTCGCCCGGCTGCGGGGCGAGCAGCGCCAGCGCCGCATCGCCCAAAGCCGGCACGAACGCCGCATTGGCCGCATAGTCGGTGGGCGACCAGCAGGAGGCGGGATTGACGTTCATTGCCCCCCCGTCATCCCCGCGAAAGCGGGGATCCAGACGAAGCTCGAGCCTGACGCAGACGCCCGATGGATTCCCGCTTTCGCGGGAATGACGAGGATGGGAATCCTCACTGGCTGTCGCAGAAGCTCTTGTAAGCGTCGGCGTCCATCAGCCCCTCGAGCTCGGACGTGTCGGAGAGGCGCAGCTTGAAGAACCAGCCCTCGCCCTCCGGGTCCGTATTGACCAGCGACGGCTCGTCGACCACCGCCTGATTGCCCTCCGTGACCTCGCCCGTGACCGGCGAATAGACGTCGGACGCCGCCTTGACCGACTCGACCACCGCCGCCTCGCCGCCCTTCACCACCTGCCGCCCCGCCTCGGGGATCTCGACGAAGACGACGTCGCCGAGCTGGCCCTGCGCGAAATCGGTGATGCCGACGGTGGCGCTGTCGCCCTCGACCCGGATCCACTCATGCTCCTCGGAATAATAGACGGTCATCAGGCGGCTCCCTTGCGGTGGTAGCGGTGGGGGACGAAGGGCATCGGCGCGACCTTCGCCTGGAAGATCTTGCCGCGCTGGGCGAGGCGGACCTCGCTGCCCGGCGCGGCGGAGGCGCCCGGCACATAGGCCATGGCGATCGGCGCCTCGAGCATCGGCGAGAAGCCGCCGCTGGTCACCTTGCCGACCTCGTCGCCGTCGGCATCGACCACGGCCGCGCCCTCGCGCACCGGCTGCCGCCCCTCGATCAGGAGTCCGACGCGCCTGCGGATCGCCCCGTCGCCGAGCTCGCGCACGATCCGCTCCCAGCCCGGATAGCCGCCCTGCTCCCGCCGCCGCTTGGACAAAGCGAATTCGAGGCCGGCCTCGACCGGAGTGATGGTCTCGTCGAGGTCGTGGCCGTAGAGCGGCAGCCCCGCCTCGAGGCGCAGGCTGTCGCGGGCGCCGAGGCCGATCGGCTTCACTTCCGCCTGCTCCAGCAGCAGGTCGGCGACCTGGGCGACCCGCGCCGCGGCGACCGAGATCTCGAAGCCGTCCTCGCCGGTATAGCCTGATCGGCTGATCCAGGCGGGGACGCCGCCGATCGCGAAGCCCGCGCCCATCATGAAGCCGAGCTCCTCCACTCCCGGCGCGAGCCGCGCCAGCGCCTCTCCCGCCTTCGGCCCCTGCAGGGCGAGCAGCGCCTGCTCCTTCATATGGTCGAGCACGACCGAAGCCGGCAGCCGCAGCCGGAGATGGTCGATGTCGCCGTGCTTGGTGGCGCCGTTGACGACCATGTAGAAATGATCCTCGCGGCGCGTGACCATCAGATCGTCGATGATCCCGCCCTCGTCGGTGAGCAGCATCGAATAGCGCAGCCGGCCGTCCCTCAATATGGCGAGGTCGGCGGGGAGCAGGCTCTCGAGCCCCTTCTCGGCCTCCGGCCCGGCGATGATGAGCTGGCCCATATGGCTGACGTCGAACAGGCCCGCGGAGCTTCGCGTCCAGCGATGCTCGGCCATGATCCCCTCATATTGGATCGGCATGTCGTAGCCGGCGAAGGGCACCATCCGCGCGCCCTGGGCGCGGTGCCACGCGTCGAGCGGCAAGGAGAGGGTCGGGCTGTCGTCGCTCATCTGGTCCAGTCTCCGGGTCGCCGCTCACCGCCCAACGCGCGTCCGACCAAGTCGGCCCACATCGTGCGTTTCGCGCCCCCTCTGTCGATTGGACCTGAGAGCTTTCCCCGCCGCAGCCCGCGAGGGCGGAGGAGGGTTGCACCTTCGGTGGCCCGCCGTCGCCCGTTCCGGGCTGTGGCGGACGCTTTCCAGAGCGTCCCGTCCGCGCGGTCCTTCTGCCTGAGAGATTCCGGGGCGGTTGCTCCTTCGGCGCCGGCCATAGCCCGCGAGGGCGACGGCCGGTCTCTCCCGCGCGTCCTTAGACGTGCGCGGCCTTGGCGCAGGGCGGGGGAGGTGTCAATCGGCGACGCGCACCTCTGGGCCGAGCGCAGCGTTGCGCGCGTTCCTCCCCATGCGCGGCATGGGGAGGGGGACCAGGTGAAACCTGGTGGAGGGGTAACTGGCACGGCGCCCGGAGGATCACGCCCCGAGGGGCAGAATCGGCCGGCGCGATTGCGGCGCGGCCTCAGCGGGTGGCGTTGTAGCGGAGCTGGTCCTCGGTGAGGTTGAAGCCGAGCAGCAGCTCGAAATGGGCGCGCTGGACGGCGGCCCGCACGGCGGGGTCGGACATCGGGTCGACGGCGGCGTCGGCGTCGCCGGGCCGGCGGACGCGCGTCACCTGGTGGCGGATGTCCTCGGGCAGGGTCGCCGCCGCGCGCAGCACCTGCGCGGTGGCGGTGCCGGTCGCGGTGGCGCGGTCCTGGCCCTCGGCGAAGCGGATGACGACGTTGGTGACGCTCTTGGAGACGACGTTCTGCGCGCTCTGCACGACCGAGGCGTAATAAGGCACGACGACGTCGCGCGCCGGGCCGCGGTCGCGGCGGCGGGCCTGGATGTCGAAGGTCGCGGTGGTGACGATATATTCGCCGCTGTCGCCGCAGGTGCTGCGCACGTTGGTGATCGCCGCGACCACGTCGATCGCATTGGCGTCGCGGCTCTGCGGCGGATCGAACAAAGTGATGTCGCCGGTCGGCGCGGCGATCGCCACCGAGGGGCAGGCGGTGTAGGTGGTGACGATGCCAGTCGACGTGATCTCGCCTTCCCGCGAGCAGCCGGCGAGGGTGAGGCCGATGAGGGCGGCGGCGGCCGCCGCTTTGGTCTTGGACACGTGAGAATACCTCGAACTGTGGGCGAACGCGCTTATATGCCCCCCTATGGCACGGCGCGGATCATAGGAAGCGGGTTTGAAGCGCGCAAGCAATCCGGTAGGCCCTCTCTCGATGCCCGATAAGCCGCCTTTGACCCTGCTGATCGCGGCGCCGCGCGGCTTTTGCGCGGGCGTCGACCGCGCCATCCGGATCGTCGAGCTCGCGCTCGAGCGCTACGGGCCGCCGGTCTACGTCCGCCACGAGATCGTCCACAACAAGTTCGTCGTCGACAGCCTCAAGGCGAAAGGCGCGGTGTTCGTCCCCGAGCTCGACGCGGTCCCCGACGGGGTGCCCGTCGTCTTCTCGGCGCACGGCGTCCCCAAGGCGGTGCCGGCCGCGGCGGCGGAGCGCGGGCTCGATTTCCTCGACGCGACCTGCCCCCTCGTGTCGAAGGTCCACCGCCAGGCCGAGCGGCTGATCGAGCAGGGGCGGCACATCCTCTTCGTCGGCCATGCCGGCCACCCGGAAGTGATCGGCACCTTCGGCCAGGTACCCGAAGGATCGATGACTTTGATCGAGACGGCGGCCGACGCCGAAGCGGTGCAGCCGGCCGACCCGGAGCGCCTCGCCTTCCTCACCCAGACCACCCTCTCGGTCGACGACACGGCCGAGATCCTGTCGATCCTGAAGCGCCGCTTCCCGGCGATGCAGGCGCCGCGCAGCGAGGACATCTGCTACGCCACCTCGAACCGCCAGGCGGCGGTGAAGGCGATCGCGCCGCGCTGCGACGCCTTGCTGGTGATCGGGGCCCCCAACAGCTCGAACTCGCTGCGCCTGGTCGAGGTCGCCGAGCGCGAGGGCACGCCGGCGCGGCTGGTCGGCCGCGGCGCCGAGATCGATTTCGCCTGGCTGACCGGTGTGCGCACCCTCGGCATCACCGCCGGCGCCTCGGCGCCCGAGCTGCTGGTGCGCGAAGTCGTCGATGCCCTGGCCGAGCGGTTCGAAGTCGCCGAGGAGCCGGTCGAAGGCGTCGAGGAGCGGATGGTGTTCAAGCTCCCCGCCGGGCTGCAGGCGGCCTGAGCCGCCCGATCCGGATGACCGAGGTCGAGATTTTCACCGACGGCGCCTGCAAGGGCAATCCGGGACCCGGCGGCTGGGGCGCGGTGATCCGCGCGGGCGCGCGCGAGAAGGAGCTGTCCGGCGGCGAGCCGCTCACCACCAACAACCGGATGGAGCTGCTGGCGGCGATCCGGGCGCTCGAGGCGCTGAAGCGCCCCTGCCGTGTGCTGCTCCACACCGACAGCATCTACGTCCGCGACGGCATCACCAAATGGATCCACGGCTGGCAGAAGAACGGCTGGCGCACCGCCGACCGCAAGCCGGTCAAGAATGCCGAGCTCTGGCAGGAGCTGCTCGAGGCCGCGAGGCCGCACCAAGTCGAGTGGCGCTGGGTCAAGGGCCACAGCGGCCACCCCGAGAACGACCGCGCCGACCGCCTCGCCTGCGACGCCGCCGATCAGTTCAGGAAGCGGCCGCGGGCGTAAGGACGCGGGTCGAGCTGGGGCTCGCGGCCGAGCAGCAGGTCCGCGCCGAGCTTCGCCGCGGCCGGGGCGGTTTGGATGCCGAAGCCGCCCTGGCCGGCGAACCAGAAGAAGCCGGGCGCGGCCGGGTCGAACCCGTAGACGGGGAGCCGGTCGGGCGCGAAGCTCCTGAGGCCCGCCCAGCTGCGCTCGACCCGCGCCACCCGCCAGTCCGTCGCCCGCTTGAGTCTGTCGATCGCCACCGCGACGTCGAGCTCGTCGGGCGCGCAGTCGCACGGCTCGCAAGGTGTCTCGTCATGCGGGCTGAGCCAGAGGCGGCCACCGGCCTCGGGCTTGAAGTAGAAGCGGCCGAGGGCATCGATCACCAGCGGCAGGCCGGCCGGCGCGGGCGGCGCGACGCGAAGCTGGGCCAGGGTGCGGCGAAACGGGCGGATGCCGAGCGGCGCGACGCCGCAGGCGGCGGCGACCGCATCGGCCCAGGCCCCGGCGGCGTTGACGATCGTCGTCGCCTCGAACGTGGCGGCGCCCGTCCGGATGCTCCAGAGGCCGCCCCGCCGCCCCGCCTGCTCCAGCCGCTCGCCGGTGACCAGCCGCGCGCCGGCCCGCCTGGCAAGCGTGAGATAGTCGGCGTGGAGCCGTGCCACGTCGATGTCGGCGCAGCTCGGCTCCCACAGGCCCTCGCACCAGCGCGCGTCGAGGCCCGGCACCCGCTCGCGAAGCTGGGCGCCGCGGAGCCGGCGCAGCGCGACGGCCGGCCCGACCTCCGCTTCGAGCCTGTCCAGCGCCTCGGCGCCTTCCGGCTCGGCGATGTGGAGCGCGCCGCGCGGGCTGAGATAGCCGCCCCGGCGCAGATGCGCGCCCGACGCGGTGGTGAGCGGCTGGACGAGCGGACCGCCATAGCTTTCCGACCAGAAGGCCGCCGAGCGCCCGGTCGAATGATAGCCGGGATGGACCTCCGCCTCGATCAGCAGCACCGACAAATGCGGCGCGAGCGCGGCGGCGATGCTCGCCCCCGCCATGCCGGCGCCGATCACGGCGACGTCGCAGCGGCTCACGATGCGGCGGCTTCGTCGAGAAAGGCGTCGATCTCGGCCAGCGCCTCGAGCCGGACCGGGTCCGCTTCGCGCAGGATCTCGTGGCCGGCCTGCTCCCACATCCTCAGCCGCGCCTTGGGCAAGGCCGCGGCCGCGCGGCGGATCGCGGCGGCGCTGACCAGCCGGTCCGTCTCGGTGCCGAGCAGCAGCACCGGCGTCTCGACCTCCCGCAGCCGCTCGGCGGTAAGGCCGGCGCAGGAGCGGAAGGCGGCCTCGAGCCAGCCCCAGCTCGGCGCGCCGATGTTGAACCCGGGCTCGCGCCGCCACCACCAGAGCTCGTCCGAATAGCGCTCGCGGCAGGAGGTGAGATACGCCTGCCGCGATGCCGCCGGGGACGAGCCGGGCGGCGGCGTGCGCCAGACCGGCTGCCGACCCCAGCCGAAGGTCGCGAGGAGGGAAGCGGTCGACCAGGCCGCCCAGCCGGGCAGCGGCGCGGCGTTGATCATCAGCATCGGCGCCACCAGCACCGCGGCCGCCGGACGAACCCGTTTCTCGGCGAGCGCGCGCAGCAGCAGGTGGCCGCCCATCGAGTGGCCGACGAGGACGAGCGGCCCCTCGGCCCTCGCTTCGACCTCGCCGACGATCGCGGCGAAATCGCCGAGCAGCAAGTCGAGCCCGTCCTCGCCGCCGCCGTCGCCGCGCGACGCGCCCTGGCCGCGCCAGTCGAAGCCGGCGACCGTCCAGCCGCGGCCGTGCCAATGCGCCATCGCCTCCAGATATTTCTCGATGAAGTCGCCGCGCCCGCCCGCGAAGAGCAGGCTGCCC
>JAXDPC010000049.1:0-8497 GCA_034668525.1 Sphingomonadales bacterium | reverse complement strand
ACTCGCCAAGGGCGGCTGGGATTATGCCCTGGTCGATGCGCTCGCCCCCCAGGCCGGCGACATCGTGCTGCCCAAGACCCGCTACAGCGCCTTCTTCAACTCACAGCTCGACAGCATTCTGCGCTCGCGCGGCATCCGCAACATCGTCTTCGTCGGCATCGCGTCCAACGTCTGCGTCGAATCGACTTTGCGCGACGGCTTCCACCTCGAATATTTCGGCGTGATGCTGGAGGACGCGACCCACCATCTGGGGCCGGACTTCGTCCGCGAGGCGACGCTCTACAATGTCGAGAAATTCTTCGGCTGGGTCTCAACCGTCGCGGATTTCTGCGGCACGTTCGGCCAGATCGCGGAGGCGGAGTGAGGTCCTTCGATACGGCATTTCGACACGCTCAATGCCTACTCAGGATGAGCGGATTCTGGTTTACTCCGCTCCCGCTCATCCTGAGTAGCGGCTGAGCTTGGCGAAGACGCGTATCGAAGGACCGGGAGAAAAATCACATGCCGTTCGAGCCGATCAACCCGCCGCAATTCCCGACGCCGATCGCGCCTTATTCGGCGGGCACCAGGGCCGGGGACACCGTCTACGTTTCCGGAACGCTGGCGCTGGGCCCCGGCGGCACGGTGCTCCACCCGGACGACGCGGAGGCGCAGACGCGGCACGTGCTGGAGACGATAAGGATCACGCTGGAGGCCGCCGGCGCTACCATGGCCGACGTCGCCTTCAACCACATCTTCCTGACCGACTGGGCCCACTATCCGGCGATGAACGCCGTCTATGCGGAGTATTTCCCGGGCGCGAAGCCGGCGCGCTACTGCATCCAGTGCGGGCTGGTGAAGCCGGGCCTGGTCGTCGAGATCGCCAGCGTGGCGCATATCGGCTGATGCCGCACGCCGCCGGGCTCTGGTACGACTGGCACGGGCCGGAGGAGGGCGAGGTGCTGATCCTCTCTCCCGGTCTCGGCGGATCGGCGGACTATTGGAAACCGAACCTGCCGATCTTCGCCGAGGGGTATCGGGTGCTGCTCTTCGATCATCGCGGAACCGGCCGCAGCGACCGCACGCTGCCGGAGGAAGTCACCATCGAGGCGATGGCGCAGGATCTTCTCGATCTGATGGACGCGATCGGCGTCGAGCGGGCGCATCTGCTGGGCCACGCCGCCGGGGGCTTGATTGGGCTCGCTGTCGCGCTCGTCGCGCCGGAGCGGCTGGACAAGCTCGTCGTCTTCAACGGCTGGGCGCGGCTCGACCCCTATACGGCGCGCTGCTTCGACGTGCGGCTCGCCATGCTTCGCGACTGCGGACCCGAAGTCTATGTCCGCGCCCAGCCGATCTTCCTCTATCCTCCGGACTGGATCACGGTGCATTCCGACCTGCTCGACCGGGAGGCGGAGGCCCAGCTCGCGCACTTTCCCCCGGCTGCCACTGTGGAGAAAAGGATCGCCGCCGTGAGAGCTTTCGAGGTCGCCGACCGGCTCGCGGAGATCGAGGCGCCGGTGCTCGTTCTCGCCACGGCGGACGATCACCTCGTTCCTTCGCACTGCGCCCGAGACCTCGCGCTCGGGCTGCCGAACGCGACCCGGATGCTCCAGTTCGGCGGCGGACATGCAAGCAACATCACCGAGCCGGACGACTTCTATGTCCGTGTCCTGCCCTGGCTCGCCGGCGAAGACCCCATCGAGGAGTGAATTCATGGAAATCGGCATCTTCACGCCCATCGGCAACAACGGCTGGCTCATTTCGGAGAACTCGCCGCAATACATGCCGAGCTTCGACCTCAACAAGGAGATCGCCCAGAAAGCGGAAAGCTACGGCGTCGATTTCCTGCTCTCGATGATCAAGCTGCGCGGCTTCGGCGGCAAGACCGAATTCTGGGAATATAATCTGGAGAGCTTCACGCTGATGGCGGGGCTTGCCGCCGTCACCGAGAAGATCAGGATCTACGCGACCTGCCCGACCCTCGTCATCCCGCCCGCTTTCTGCGCGCGCATGTGCAACACGATCGATTCGATCAGCCACGGCCGCTTCGGGCTCAATCTGATCACCGGCTGGCAGCGGCCGGAATACAGCCAGATGGGGCTGTGGCCGGGCGACGAGCATTTCCGCAACCGCTACCAGATGCTCGGCGAATATGCCCATATCCTGCGCGAATTGTGGGCGACCGGAGTCTCCGACTTCAAGGGCGAATATTATCGGATGGAGGATTGCCGGGTCCGGCCGCTGCCCGAGGGCGACATGAAGATCATCTGCGCCGGAAGCTCCGACGAGGGCCTCGCTTTCTCCGCCAAATATGCCGATTACGCCTTCTGCCTCGGCAAGGGCGTCAACACGCCCAAGGCCTTCGCCTCCAACAACGAGCGGCTGATGGCGGCGACGGCCAAGACCGGGCGGGACGTGCGCATCTACGCGTTGTTCATGGTGATCGCCGCCGAGACCGACGAGGAGGCGATGGAGAAATGGATCTCCTATCGCGAGGGCGTCGACGAGGAAGCGGTCGCCTGGCTCGGCGCCCAGGGCGCCGCCGACAAGACGTCGACCACCACCAACGTCCGCCAGCTCGCCGACAAGGAGAGCGCGGTCAACCTCAACATGGGGACCCTGGTCGGCTCCTACGAAAGCATCGCCCGCATGCTCGACGAGGCCTCGACGGTGCCGAACACCGGCGGCGTCCTCCTCACCTTCGACGATTTCATCGAGGGCACCGAGAAGTTCGGCACCCGCATCCAACCGCTGATGAAGTGCCGCGAAGGAATTGTGTCGGCGGCCTAGCGGCGGCTCTTGCGCGCGGCGTAGCGGGCGTCGCGCGCGGCCTTGCGCTCTTCTTCGGTGGGCTGGGGAGCGGGCGCGCGCGCGGCGGCGGCCTCGTCCGCGCGCGCTTTCGCTTCCGCTTTCGCCGCGGCCGCCGCTTCGCGCTTCTCGGCCCGTGCGGCGTCGCGGGCCTCGCGTTCGGCGCTGCGCGCCGCGGCCGCCTCGGGATCGAGTGCCGGCTTGGCGCGCAGCTGGTCGAGCGCCTTCTTCTTCGCCTCGGCGGCGCGGCCGACCCGATCCTGGTAGCTATCCCCCTTGGGCTTCATTCGTGCGGCTCCTTCAGGTCCTGAGCGCACGGCCGGCGCGGCGGTTCCGGCCGCATCTCAGGCCAGCCGCTCGGGGACGGCGAGCGCCTCGACCTGCAGCGTCGCCCTGGGCGCGACCGCCTCCCAGGGGAAGACGAACCAGCGTTTGTCTTTGTCGCGGTCGATCTCGCTGCCATGATATTCCGCCCGGGCCTTCGAGCGGACATTGTGGACCAGCACCGCGACGCGCAGCCGGTCGGGATCGTCGACCTTGGCTTCGATCGCCGCGCGCAGATAGTTGATCGTGCCGCCGCTGTCGTTGATGTCGTCGACGATCAGGATGCGGGCGCCGTTCCGGATCTTGGCCGCCAGCTTGTCGAGCAATTCGTCGCCGAAGCCGCGGTCCTTGGTGCTGTGGTCGACCGAGAGCATCTGCAGCCCGGTGCGGTGCGAGAGATAGGCCGCCGGGACCAGCCCGCCGCGGCCGATGCCGACCAGGAAATCGGGCTTCCATTCGTCCGCCTCGATCTGCCGCGCCAGCGCTTCCACTTCCTCCAGGAAGCGCTCGTGCCGGATGTAGAAGAGGGTCGGTTGGGACATGGCGGTAACGCAATAGGGCGGTGTGCCGCCGCCGACAACGGTGGACGGTGGACCCAGCGCGCGCCGCCGCGCGTAGTCCGCCTCATGGCGCGGCGCGAAGCCATCTTCCCGACCTTCTTCCTGTCGGGGTTCGAATGCTCGACCTTCCTCTGGAAGGACCAGGGCCGGCGCGACCTTTGCGCCGAGACGCGCCATTACCAGCATGCCGACGAGGATTACCGGATGCTGCGCGACATCGGCATCGGCGTCGCGCGGGAGGGCATCCCCTGGCCGCTGGTCGACAACGGAAGTGGCTACGATTTCTCCTGCATCGACGCGTTCCTGGCCGCGCAGCGGCGCCACGGCGTGCTGCCGATCTGGGACCTGTGCCATTACGGCTATCCCGACCGGCTCGACCCGTTTCGCGAGGATTTCGCGCCCGCCTTCGCCGCTTACGCCCGCGCCGCCGCGGAATATGTGATCGGCCGCGCCCATCACGGGCCGCACGTCTTCACGCCGATGAACGAGATCACCTTCTTCGGCTACATGGCCGGCGAATGGGGCTGGGCCGCGCCCTTCGGCAAGGACCGGGAGACGCGGCGGCGCCTGACCCTCGCAATGTGCGCCGCCGACATCGCGGCGGTGAAGGCGATCCGCGAAGTCGATCCGGAAGCGCGCATGGTCCATATCGATCCGCTCATCTGGGTGGTGCCGCCGCGCGACCGGCCGGACCTCGCCGAAGCCGCGCACCGCGAGAGCTACGACGACGCCTATATCGCCTGGGACGCGATCTCCGGCCGCCGCTTTCCCGAGCTGGGCGGCGCCCCCGACACGCTCGACATATTGGGCTTCAACAATTACAGCTTCGGCCAGATGGAATATCGTGAGGAGGGGCCCCATGCGGCGCTCGATCCCGGCGACGACCGCATCCGCCCGCTCTGCGACCTGATCGAAGAAGGCTGGAAACCGTACCGGCGCCCCTGCATCGTCGCGGAGACGTCGGGCCTGCGCGGCGGGCGCCCGGACTGGCTGAACGACATCGTCCACGAGAGCCTCGCCGCGGTGAACCGCGGCGTCGATCTTCACGGCCTCTGCCTGTTCCCGGCCGTGGACATGCCCGACTGGCACGAGGGCGGCTGGCTCCACAACGGCATCGCCGATCTCGAGGCGCTTCCCGACGGCAGCCTGATGCGCACGCCCTACGTCCCCTATGTCGAGACGCTGCGCAGCTGGCAGCAGCGCCTCAACCGCGTGACGGCGCTCGACGACGATCCCTATGACGAGGCCGTCGACCTCGCCGACATCGTCGAGGCGGCGCGGGAGATGCGGCCCGAGGCGGACGCAGACTGGCACTGAGCCTTGCGCGGCGGCGGGCCGCCGCACAGACTGGGCAATGCCCGTCCCGACCGACCCGCAGCTCCATATCGTCTTCGATCTCCTCGCCTGGGCGAGCGCGGCCGTGCTCGCGCGATGGCTCTATTCCTGGCGGCTGCGCGCGCTCGCCGCCGAGACCGCCTCCAAGACCGGCCTGGGCTATGTCGCGGCCCTCGCTGCCGGCGCCGTCGGGGGCGCCTGGGGCTTCGGGTCGCTCAATACCGGGCTCGCCGCCGTGCCGCACGCGTCGCACAGCATCGCCGGGGCGCTGGCGGGCGCGATCGTGGCGGTCGAGCTGTACAAACTGGCCCGCGGCATTTCGGGCTCCACCGGCGCGATCTGGGTCGGGCCGCTGGCGCTCGGCATCGCCGTCGGGCGGCTCGGCTGCTTCTTCGCCGGCCTGCCGGACGAGACCTACGGGACCGCGTCCGGCGCGCCTTGGGCGGTCGATCTGGGCGACGCGATCCCCCGCCATCCGGTCCAACTCTACGAAAGCCTGGCGATGCTCGCCTTCCTGGCTTGCTACCTCGCCGCCCTCGGCCGCCGCGCGGCCTGGACGCGCGGCCGCGCTTTCTATCTCTTCATCCTGTTCTACGCGGCGCAGCGCTTCGTCTGGGAATTCCTCAAGCCCTATCCCGACCTCGTCGGCCCGCTGAACCTGTTCCAGCTTCTCAGCCTCGCCCTCATCGCATATGCCTTGCTCTTCGATGCACGCGCCCGCCGCCTCCGCTGATCTCGCGCGCAAGAGCCTGCCGTGGATCTTCTACGGCCAGACGACGAGCCTGTGCGAGACCTGCTTCGAGCTGGTGCCCGCCAAGATCATCGGCGAGGACGGAGCGGTCTTCCTGCAGAAGCGCTGCCTCCTCCACGGCGTCACCAAGACCTTGATCGAGGAGGATGCCGATTACTGGCTCGACATCCGCCCCTGGCTGAAGCCGGGCGACCGCCCGCTCTATCACGCCAGCCGCACCGAGCGCGGCTGCCCCTGGGACTGCGGTCTCTGTCCCGACCACGAGCAGCATAGCTGCCTCGCGATCGTGGAGATAAATGATGCGTGCAACCTGAGTTGCCCCGTCTGCTTCGCCGACAGCGCCGTCGGCCGCGGCGGCCACCGGCCGCTCGCCGAGGTGGAGGCGATGCTCGACGCGGTGGTGCGCGCCGAGGGCGAGCCGGACCTGGTCCAGCTCTCCGGCGGCGAGCCGACCATCCATCCCGAGTTCTGGGAGATCGTCGCCGCCGCGCGCGCCCGGCCGATCCGCCATCTGATGGTCAACACCAACGGTCTCAGCATCGCGCAGGAGGAGGGCTTCGCCGAGCGCTGCGCCGCCGTCGGTCCCGGTTTCGAAATCTACCTCCAGTTCGATTCCCTCGACGACGACAATCTGATGGCGCTGCGCGGCGCCCGGCTCGGCCGCATCCGCCGCCAGGCGCTGGAGCGGCTCGAGGCGGCTGGCGTGTCGACCACCCTGGTCTGCGCGGTGCGCGCCGGGGTCAACGATGCGGAAGTCGCCGCGATCGTCGACCATGCGCTGACGTGGAAATGCGTGCGCGGCGTCGTCTTCCAGCCGGTCCAGGACGCGGGGCGGAACGAAGGATTCGACCCGGCGCTGCACCGCGCGACGCTCTCCGGCCTGCGGCGCAGAATCTCCGCGGGCGGCGTCTTCGCAGCGTCGGACCTGGTGCCGCTGCCCTGCAACCCGGACCAGATCTGCATCGGCTACGGCATCCGCTCGGGGGCGAGCGTCGTGCCGGTGACCCGGCTGATGGGCCGCGAGGACATCGTCGCATCGGCGCCGAACACGATCAGCTTCGAGCGCGATCCGCAGCTCAAGAAGCGGGTGTTCGAATTGCTTTCGCTCTCGACCGTCGAAGGAAACGGCGAGAGCCGCCTCGCCAGCCTGTTCTGCTGCCTCCCCGGCATCGAGGCGCCGGCGAGCCTCGCCTACAAGGACACGTTCAAGGTCGCGATCATCCAGTTCCTCGACCGCTACAATTTCGATCTCGGCACGGTGAAGCGAAGCTGCATCCATTTCGCGACGCCGGACGGGCGGCTGATCCCGTTCGACACCTATAACAGCTTCTATCGCCCCGGCGCCGCCGGCGCGGCCAAGCTGATCGAGAAGGGAGGGGTGCCGGCATGAGTCAGGGTGCGGATCCGCTGCGGATATTGGGCGGTCTCCTGCTGCTGCTGTTCGGCATCTGCCTCGTGATGGCGGGGGGCCTCTGCACCTTCCTCATGCTCGGCGACCTGCGCGGGGCGATGACCCAGGGCGGCGGCCTGTTCCTGCTCTCGGTCGGCACCCTGGCGCTGGGCGTGCTCTCGATCGTCGCGGGCGTGAAATGCTTCATGCCGCCTCGATGAGGGCTCGCCGCCCCTCCGATCATGGGCGCTGAGCGCGCGATCGCGGGCGCAGCCAGCGTGGCCGGCGTCGAGCGGCTCGACGTTCTGATCGTGGGCGCGGGCATTTCGGGCATCGACGCCGCGTTCCACCTCCAGAAGCGGCTGCCGGGCAAGAGCTTCGCCATCCTCGAGGCGCGGGAGCGGATCGGCGGCACCTGGGACCTGTTCCGCTATCCCGGCATCCGCTCGGACAGCGACATGTATACGCTCGGATTCCCGTTCCGGCCGTGGCGCGGCGACAGGTCGATCGTCGAGGGCGCGGACATACGCGATTATGTCGAGGAAACCGCGCGCGCCTTCGGCATCGACCGTCGCATCCGCTTCCGCCACCGGGTGACCAAAGCGAGCTGGTCGTCCGCCGAGGCCCGCTGGTCGGTCGAGGCCGAGAGCGAGGAGGGGGTGCGCCGCTTCAGCTGCGCCTTCCTGTTCCTGTGCAGCGGCTATTACGATTATGCCGCCGGCTATCGCCCCGCTTGGCCCGGCGAGGCGGGCTTCCAGGGCCGCTTCGTCCATCCCCAGCACTGGCCCGAGGACCTGGACGTGGCGGACAAGCGCGTCGTGGTGATCGGCAGCGGCGCGACGGCGGTGACCCTGGTGCCGGCGCTTGCCGAGACGGCGGCGCACGTCACCATGTTGCAGCGCTCGCCGAGCTATGTCGTCGCTCTGCCGTCGCGCGACCGGCTCGCAAAGGGCCTCGGCGCGCGCCTCACCCGCGCCAA
The DNA here is from genome assembly GCA_034668525.1 of Sphingomonadales bacterium. Taxonomy (GTDB): domain Bacteria; phylum Pseudomonadota; class Alphaproteobacteria; order Sphingomonadales; family Sphingomonadaceae; genus Allosphingosinicella. The sequence goes on along the minus strand of JAXDPC010000049.1, from coordinate 371 downwards.
GAACATCGCGCTCGGAATGTATTTCTTCAATCGCGCACGCAAGAAGCCCGACAAGGTGCGGACCTTGCTGCTCGATCTCGTCCGGGGCGAGCTTCCCGAAGGCTATGACGTCGAGCGCCATTTCGCCCCGGCCTACAAGCCATGGGACCAGCGCATGTGCCTGGTCCCCGACGGCGACCTGTTCGCCGCGATCCGCGATGGCCGCGTCGCGGTCGAGACCGGCGAGATCGAGACCTTCACGCGCGACGGCATCCGGCTTCGCTCCGGCGAGGAGATCCCGGCCGACATCGTCGTCACCGCGACCGGGCTCGTGCTGAAGCTGCTCGGCGGCGTCGCGCTCGACGTCGACGGCGAGCCGGTCGAGGCGGCGG
>JAXDPC010000048.1:0-3159 GCA_034668525.1 Sphingomonadales bacterium | reverse complement strand
CGATCAGCTGGAGGGTAGTCTTCCACTTGGCGAGCCGGCTGACGGGGATCGACACCTGCAGCCCGGCGAGGAATTCCCTGAGGCCCGAGACGGTGATCTCCCGCAGCAGGATGACCATCGCCGGAATGATGTGGAAGCCGTGGATGACCGGCTCGCCGCTTTCGCTGCGGCTCGAGACCAGCATCACGATCACGGCGGCGATCATGATCTTGTCGGCGATCGGATCGAGGAAGATGCCGAGCCGCGACACCGTCCCCTGGGCGCGGGCGAGATAGCCGTCGAAATAATCGGTGATGCCGACCAGGCAGTAGAGCACGAAGGTGACGGCATAATCGTACCAGTCCGGCTTCCACAAAAGGAAGACCAGGATCGGCACCGCGAGGATGCGCGACAGGGTCAGCAAGTTGGGCAGGGTCAGCATCGGCGGCCCGCCTTTAGCGGCAAAGCGGGCCCATGGGGAGTGCGCACACGCGGTGACACTGCAAGCCTCGGCTTCGCTCGGCTCTGCGTCTCGACTTCGCTCGACGCGAACGGTTTTGGCTGCGTTCCGGACTCTGAGATGCTCGCGCCGCTCCCCACCCGTTCGGTCCGAGCGAAGTCGAGGACCCGTGTCGAGCGGAGCGAGACTTGGGCGGTGGCGAGCCTCGGCTTCGCTCGGCAGGGCGTCTCGACTTCGCTCGACGCGAACGGTTGGGAGAGGTTGGCCCCGATCGAACCGGGCCCCCCTTGCCCGCGCCGCGGGCATCCGCCTATGAAGCGGCCCCGACCGCCGGGCCGAGGATCAGGATGCCGCAGCACAGAAGGATCAGGGCGTCCCTTGGCGCCGCGGCGCGCGGGGCGGAGAGGCGATGAGCCACCATTCCGCGATCGGCCTGCTCAGCAAGCGCCGCTTCCTGCCCTTGTTCGTCACCCAGATGCTCGGCGCGTTCAACGACAATCTGTTCAAGAACGCGATGGTGCTGTTCGTCGTCTACCAGATCTACAATGACGAGATGGCCGAAACCTGGTTCTCGGCGGTGGCGACCGGGGTCTTCATCCTCCCCTTCTTCCTGCTCTCGGCGCTCGCCGGGCAGCTCGCCGACGCGCTCGACAAGGCGAAGATCATCCGCATCGTCAAATTCTGCGAGATCGGCATCATGCTGGTCGGCGCGGCCGGCCTCGCCTTCGCCTGGAACCACGCCCTCGTCCACGAGGTCGCCATCCCGCTGATGCTGCTCGCTTTGTTCGCGATGGGCGTCCATTCGACCTTCTTCGGACCGATCAAATATGCGCTGCTTCCGCAGCATCTCGAGCCCGGCGAAGTGCTCGGCGGCACCGGCATGGTCGAGGCCGGCACCTATGTCGCCATCCTCGGCGGCACCCTGCTCGCCGGCGTGATCCCGGTCCAGGCGGCCGCGGTCGGCGTGATCGCGATCGCGCTGATCGGCTATGTCTCCGGCCGGCAGGTCCCGCCGGCGCCCCCGCTCGAGGAGGGGCACCGGATCGACCTCAACGTGTTCCGCTCCTCGGCGCGGCTGATCAACGCGACTTTGCACATCCCGCGCCTGTTCCTGGCGATCGTCGCGATCAGCTTCTTCTGGACGATCGGGGCGGTGCTGTTCATCCAGTTCCCGCCGCTGGTGAAGAACGTGCTCTCCGCGGACCGGGAGGTCGCGAGCCTGTTCCTCGCCATCTTCTCGGTGGGCGTGGCGATCGGCTCGGTCGCGATCAACCGGCTGCTCGACGGCGCCGTCTCCGCCCGCTGGTCGGCGCCCTCCGTCATCGCGATGGGCGTGTTCGTGCTGGCCTTCCACTTCCTCTCGGTGAGCTGGCCGGCGACGGCGGGAGACCATCTCTATTCGGTCCGCGAGTTCCTCGGCCAGGCGAACACCTATTGGCTGCTCTTCTCGCTGCTGGGCATCGCGGTCGCCGGCGGCATGTTCGTGGTGCCGCTCTACGCCTTCCTGACCACGACCGTGCGCAAGGCGGAGGCGGCGCGCACGGTCGCAGCCAACAATATCGTCAATTCGGGCGCGATGGTGGCGGGCTCGCTGATCGCGATCTCGCTCTCGGTGTTCGGGATCGGCGCGGCCGACCAATTGCTGCTCGCCGCGGCGATGTGCCTGGTCTCGGCCTGGCTCGGCTGGCGGCTGCACAAAGCGTGCGACGACAATCCCTGCGCGGACACGGAAGGGCTGCCGCCGACCGTCTGATCAGGAAAGATAGGTGCCGAAGAAGACCAGCCCGCCGAGGAAGCTGGTGAGGAACAGGCGCCATTCCTCGTTGGTCGGCGGCGGATCGCCGAACGGCTCGAAGGCGCGCCGCGGAGCCGATGCGCGCCGGACGGCGGGGCCGGCATGGCGGCGGCGGGCGACGAGCGGCGAAAGACGGTTCATGTCCGTCTTAAGATTCGATTCACCACATGGTTGCAAGCGCCGCCGCGCGCGAAAAACGCTTCGTCCCGTCCCGGAACAGGCGGCGGCCGGGGAGTTAGCGCTCTAGGTCAGCGGCGCGACCGCTGGCGCTCTACCGTCGCTATCGCCATTTCCCGCATCCGCGTCAGGGCGCCATCGCGCAGGGCGGTTTTGGTGTTGCGCTCCTGCACCGCCGTTTCGGGGTCTTGAGAGGACACCTCGTTCAGCCGATCCAGAGTGTACGAACAGGCAGCCACCGTGGCTTCCGCGATCGCCGCCGCGCTCTGCACCGACGACGCGAGCATCGCCGCGTGGCGCTCGGTGCAATCGATCAACGCGCGGGCCATCGACGGGGTCTCGGGCGTTGCCGTCAGTGCCAGGATCGGCAGGATCATTATCGTAACCATGGTGTCTCGCTCTCCGTTCAGCGCCCGTGCTGCCCCAAGCCCCAGAGCGGATCAATCATCGGTCCGAAACGGGGCTAATTTCCGAGCCTTAGCTCAGCTGACCATCTTCTTCGGGTTGGAGAAGATCCTGGTCACTTCCGGCTCGAAGCTCTCGAGCGGGTCCACGGCGAAGTCCGGGTCGAAGGCCGGCGCGTCCCATTCGTCGACCAGCTTGACCGCGAAATCGTACCAGCTCTCGCCCTCGAAGCGGGCGCGCGCTTCGGGATCGAGGGCGAGATGCTCGAAATAATAGCGGCCCTGGAAATGCTGGTGCCAGTAGATGGCGTGGTAGATGTCCTCGCGGACATAGGGCTTCAGCA
>JAXDPC010000047.1:0-3105 GCA_034668525.1 Sphingomonadales bacterium | reverse complement strand
GGCGTCACCATCCGCAACAATCTGATCGCCGGCGGCGGCTTCTTCGTGCTCGATTTCACCCATGCCGGATACCGCAACCTGGTCATCGACCAGAATCGGATCCACGCCAGCAACCGCGGCACCATCGGCATCGGTCGCATGCTGAGCGGCGGCACCTTCACCGGCAACCAGGCGGTGATCGAACGCGGCGCGGGCGCGGCCAACGAATATTATGTCCAGTTCCACGGCGTCACCCACGGCCGCAACCGCTTCGAAAGCCGGTCCGCGGTGAGGATGCGCGCGTTCAAGACCGGCCGGGACCTGGGCGGCGACGTCGTCGCGACGCCCGGACTGCTGGCCAACTAGGCTCCGAGCGCCCGCGCCGGGCAGCCGGCGACGCGGGCGCCGTCGGCGATGTCCGCGATCAGCACCGAGCCCGCGCCCACCAGCGCATCCGCGCCGACAGCGACTCCCGGGATCACGGTCGCCCCGGCCCCGATCAGGCTCCGCGCGCCGACCCGCACGCCGCCGCAGAGATGGGCGCCCGGCGCGACATGCGCGGCGGCGCCGATCCTGCAGTCATGATCGACGCTGGCGCCGGTGTTGACGATCGCGCCCTCGCCCAGAATCGTCTCGGCGTTGACAATCGCGCCCGGTGCGAGGAACGCGCCGCCGCCGATGGCGGCGCTGGGGCTGACGATCGCGCTGGGATGCGCGACCGGCGCGAGCAGACGGCCTTCGCCCTTGAGCCAATCGATCAGGGCGGCGCGCGCCGCGTTCGTGCCGATGGCTGGGACGACAGCCGCGTCGGGCCAATTGTGCCGCATCCATTCGCGTCCGCCGAGGATCGTCTCGCCCAGCAGATCGCGGCCGGCCGCCTCGGGATCGTCGTCGAGGATCGCGATCTCGCAACCCGGATGAACGGCGCGGATCGCCTCGAGCACGACCTTGGCGTGGCCGCCCGAACCGAACAGGATCAGCCGCGCGGCCATCGCCGGTTCAGGCGGCGGAGCGGCGCCGGGGCCGCGGCGCGGCGGCCGCCTCCTCCTTGCCCTCGTCGAGCCACATCTGGAACATGAGCACGCTCCAGAGGTGGTGCTGCATGTTGGCTTCGCCTTTCTGGTGGCGGTCCCAGGCGGCGCGGATCGGAGCCGCGTCGAAATAGCCGTCCCCTTCGAGACGCCCCTCGGCGATCAGGCTTTCGCCCCAGTCGCGCAAAGGTCCCCGCAGCCACGAGTCGATCGGCACGCCGAAGCCCATCTTCGGCCGGTCGACCAGCGCCCGCGGCACGTGCCTGTCGAGCACGCGGCGCAGCAGCCACTTGGTCTCGCCGCCTTTGATCTTCAGGCCCATGGGCAGCCGCCAGGCGAGCTCGACCACCCGGTGGTCGAGGAACGGAACCCGCGTCTCCAGCGAGACGCTCATCGCCGCGCGGTCGACCTTCGCCAATATGTCGTCGGGAAGGTAGGTGAGCATGTCGAGCGCCATCATCCGCTCGGCGTCGCCGAGGCCGGCGAGACGAGGCGCGAGCCGGTTCAGCGCCCCCGCCGCTTCCGATCCGCCGCGGACCACGCCGGCGGGGTCGCGCCAGAAGGAGACGAGGCCGCGATAGAGGTCGTCGACCGAGCCGCTGGCGAGCACGCCGGCGGCCTTGTGGATCTTCTCGCCGGGAAGCCGCATCCTCGCGCCGCGCGGGAGCAGCGGATCGAGCGCCGCCGCGATCCGGTTCCAGCGCTCGGGCGAGACGGCGGTGAGGCCGCGCGCGGCGGCGCTGCGCAGCGGCCGCGGGATCCGCGACAGCCGCCGCCACGGGCCGGCGACCATCCGGTGGCGATTGTAGCCGCCGAACAGTTCGTCGCCCGCGTCTCCGGAGAGCGAGACGGTGACGTCGCGGCGGGCGAGCTGCGAGACGAGGAAGGTCGGGATCTGGGAAGAATCGGCGAAGGGCTCGTCGTAGATGCTGCCGAGCCGCGGGATCACCGCCATCGCATCGGCCGGGCTGACGTAGAGCTCGCTGTGGTCGGTGCCGAGATGCTCGGCCACCGCCTTGGCCTGGTGCGCCTCGTTATAGGCTTCCTCCGAAAAGCCGATCGAGAAGGTCTTCACCGGCCGCGCCGACTGCACCTGCATCAAGGCGACGATGGTCGACGAATCGACGCCGCCGGAGAGGAAGGCGCCGAGCGGCACATCGGCGATCATCTGCTGCGCCACCGCGCTTTTCAGCAGCGCCTCGAGCGCGTCGGCCGCTTCGTCGGGCCCGATCCTGAGCGGATCGGCAGCCCCCCGCTCGGCCACTTCGGCGCCCGACCAATAGGCTTCGATCGCCGGCTCCTCGGCGCCGGCGGCGAGCGTCAGGATGCAGCCGGGCGCCAGCTTGGCGATGCCGCGATAGATTGAGAGCGGTGCGGGGACGTAGTTCAGCCGGAGGAAGGCGGTCAGCGCCTGGCGATCGATCTCGCCTTCGAAGGCCGGGTGCCGGCGCAGCGCCTTGAGCTCGGAGCCGAACAGGAAGGCCGCCTTGCCGCCGCTCCGCTGCCAGCCGTAATATAGCGGCTTCTCGCCGAGGCGGTCGCGGGCGAGGATCAGGCGGCGCTCCGCTTTGTCCCAGAGGGCGAAGGCGAACATGCCGACCGAGCGGCCGAGCGCGCCCGCCGCGCCCCAGCGGTCGATGGCGGCGAGCAGGGTCTCCGTGTCGGAATGGCCGCGCCAGCCGGGGACGTAGCCGTCCACCTCCAGCTCGCGGCGCAGCGCCATGTGATTGTAGATCTCGCCGTTGTAAGCGATCACGTAGCGGCCGCTCGGCGACGTCATCGGCTGGTCGCCGGCGGGCGAGAGGTCGACGATGGCGAGGCGGTTGTGGGCGAAGCCGACGCCGGCCTCGTCGTCGCGCCAGAGGCCCGTGCTGTCCGGGCCGCGATGGCCGATCGACCCCGCCATGCGGGCGAGGACCCCCTGCCTGTCGCCGCTCGTCGCGCCCAGATATCCTGCCAGGCCGCACATGGCCGTCCGTCGCCGCCTTTCAAGGACCGGCCAAAGACCGGGATGCAATCGCTGCCGCTTGCGATATGGGGCTCGCTCGGAAAGGGCAAGGCGCGTGGCGATGTTACGAGGGGAAGCGGAGGAGGT
>JAXDPC010000046.1:0-9738 GCA_034668525.1 Sphingomonadales bacterium | reverse complement strand
GCTAGGAGCCGGACTCCCGATTGCCCGGCAGCATCCGCAAGCTCGGCGATGCGATGGTGGAGCGGGTGCCCAGGCACCAGCGCATCATAGCCGTCGTGTGGTGTGCAGGAACGCAGCTGAACCACGATGTCGACCTCCGACAAGTCGACCGGCGCGGCCGCCGCAGCACTGTTCGCGCTGGGGCGCCAATTCCGCTTCGGCAGCGCCCAGTTGCGCGGGTGCGCCTGGCGCAGGTCGCCGAGCAGCCCCGCTCTGTCCTCCATGCCCTCGCGGAATTCCTGCGGGAATCTCGCATAAGCCGCTTCCGGCACGCCGATGTTGAGCAGTCCGTGGCGGGTGAAGGCGAGGTTCGTCCAGATCCCGTCCGCGGGGGCGGCGCCGCCTTCGGCGTTGGGCTGAAAGCTGCCGACGAACTGCCGTGCCCCTTCGGGATCGTCGATCCGCATCAAGAGCAGCGCGCCGTGAAGCACCGGATGCTCGCCGCCGCCATAGCCGCTGACTATGCCTCCCTGGATCCGGCTCGCATCCCAGGCCAGCGTGTCCGCAGGGGCCGGCCGCTCCTCCACCGGGGTCCGATACCAGGCGAGTTGCTCGCTAAGCGCGTGCTCAAGGTCTTTGCCGAGGTCGCCCGGCTTTCTTGCCCATCCGTCGAGCAATTGCTGCGTGGCACGAATCAGGAAACGCCCATCCCCTTTGGGCCGGTCGGCCGGATAGAAGTCCGCCAGCTTGTAGAGACCGCTCAGTGCTTCGATGCCGACCTTGATGCTCTCGACCGGATCCTCCTTGCGCACGCGCCGGGCCGCGGCTTGGGGGTCCTCCGGGACAAAGCGGCAAATTGCGGCAGAGGGGTCTTCGCGGGCCTCGCGGTGCCTGCGTTCGACCTGCGCCAGATATTCGACGTCCATGATGCTGCGGCCGCTGGCGGCGTAGAAGATGTCGGTGTCGATCTGCGCGGAGCGGACCCAGGCGAGATAGTCCGGGAAGCTGTTCTCGGCGGCGAGGACGTAGCCCTCGCAATTGCAGAAGATGACATCGAGAAAGGACCCGAGCGGGTCCCAGATGAGGCGCATATAGGGCTCGAAAGGCCGGTCGAAGGTCGCGGACAGCAGCAGGGTCGGCTGCTCTCCGTCGACGATGGCGAGGCGGAAATCGAGCAGGGACTGGATCTGCTCGGCAGTCTCGGCGAACGGCTTGATGCGGGTATGTTCCCGCGCTGTCGCGCGAATCTTCGACAAGGCCTTCATCACCGCTCTGAGTCGTGTCTCGTAGCTGACGCTTTCGAACGCATCGATGAAGCCTTTGCGGATCGGGGCCTTCAAGGTGAGGTCGCTGACCCCTTCCAGATGCTTGCTGCTGACCAGCTTCGCCACGCGTCCCTCCCCTGCTGTCGGAGAGCGCAGACTAGACGCGGTGCGTCCCGCGCACTGTGCCTTTTCGCACGTTGCGGGAGATCGTCGCGGGCCAGCGATCGGGAAGTCGCCTCTGCGGTGAACCCTTTTCTAGACCCTTCCTAGCCCTGCGGCTGAACCCGGGGCCAGACCGAAAATAGGCCGGTCGGGCCATGGCGCTTCCCGGCCTGGAACGTGAAGCTGGCCGTTTCCGCGATCGGGGACTGCAGTGAAGGTGCGCGCGTTGATCGGACCGATGTCGAGCGCCGCGGGGCGCGAGGGGATCGCGCGCCTGCTCGCCGCGGCCCCGCGCGGCTATCGCAGCGCCATTGCCGCAGAACAATGCGACGCGTGGGACAATGCGCTTGCGCGTCTCGCGGCCGAGCCGTTCGACGTGCTGATCGCGGAGTTCGGCCCCGACAGCCCGGCGATCGACCGTCTGTTCCAGCTCCAGCCCAAGCTCTCCGTCATCGAGGTGGACCTGATCGGCGGCGCGACCAACGTTCACGTCTTCGACGTCGGCAGCGAAACGCTGGTGCGGCTCGCCGAATGGCTGTCCCGCGAGGCAGGGTTGACCGGCGCCAACGACACGATCGCGCGCATCACCCATGCGCGGCCACAGATCTCCGTCGCGGCCAACGAGCTGAGCGAAGCGCCCGATGCGGTGCCGACGCCCGAGCGCGCACCCGAGCCGGCACTGCAGCCTCTAACCGTGGAAGCCACCGCGGATGCGCTCGCTCCGCCTCCGCCTCCGCGGCCCGCGCCGCTCCCTCCGCTCCCCTCTCGCCGCGCAGCGCGCGTCGTGCCCATCCGCGGCGATCCCTATGTGGATGTCGACGAACAGCTGGGGGACCTGGCCAGCTGGCTGACGCTGAGGCTCAACCTCGCCCTTGCGCGCGCGGAAAGCGAGACCGCAGGCCACGATGTCTCCAACTGGGCGATGACCGCGGCGCGGGCCCGGGCGTTGCTGGACCAGGGCGCGGCTGCCCTGTCGCTTCCGGAGCTGGCGGCCGAATTCCAGGAAGTCGACTCACGCCTGGCCGCCCGCGGCGCTGCGGCGTCCGGATTGCCGCTGACGCGCCTCGTATCCGCTTTCCAGCTCGACGATCTCGAAATTCAGATGCTCTATTTCGCTCTCGCTCCCGAGCTGGACGGCCGCTTCGCGCAGGTGTTCGGCTTCCTCGCCGACGATCTGACCCAGCGCCGGCCGAATGCCTCCATTCTGGCGGAGGTGCTGGACATGGGCGCCGCCTGGCGCGTGCGGCAGCGTCTTTCCGGCGATCGCCCCTTCGCCCGCTTCCAGTTGATCGCTTCGCTGCGCAGCGATCTGCCCGGCGCGCCCGACAGCCAGATCCCTCTCGCTCTGCCGCCGGATGTCGCCTCGGTTCTGCTCGCGCGCGAGGCCGCGAGCCCGCGGGAATGGAAGCTGCTCGACGCGGCCGATCCGTCGAAAATCAGCTTCGACCGCCAGGCGGCGCCGGTCGTGGCCGTGGCCCGCGCGGCGGGCAACGAGGCGAGGCCGAGACCCGTCATTCGCCTCGCCGCGGCCGCCGGTGAAGAATTGTGGCTCGCCGAACAGCTCGCCGCCGTAGGCATCCCCACGCTGATCGGCACGCTGGCCCTGGCCGCCGACGGGGCGGTTGCCGATTTCAAGCGCAAGCTGCGCATGTTCGCGCGCCAGGCCCGCCTCGCCGAGGCGGTCCTGGTCGTGGCCGGGCTCGACTCCGCGCCGGACGCGGTGCGCCCGGAGCTTTGCGCATGGCTTGCCGCCACCTTCGCCCCGGAGCTGAGACTGCTCGTTCTGCAGGGCAGGCATGTCGACCCCAACTGGCTGCGCGACGTGCCGGGAGGCGTGCTCGAGATCGGCCGCGACCTCACTTCGCGCGAAGAGCGTGCCACGATCTGGACACGCGCCGCCGCGGCCCGCGATATCGTCCTGTCGAGCGAGGCTGCGCGCGAACTTGCCGCCACCTTCGCCTTCACGCGCGCGCAGGCGGAGGCCGCTCTGGCGCTGGCGCTCGGCGGCGGCGGCATCGACGCGCCGGAGACGGCGGAGGAGGCGTTGCAGCACGCTGCGCGGCTCGTCTCGAAAGCCTCGGCTCCGCCCTCGGTTCGGAGAATCGAGACCGCTCTCGGCTGGGATGACATCGTCCTGCCGCCGCCGATCGAGGCGGAGCTGCGCAGCATCCCGTCGCAGGTCCGGCACGCCGAGATGGTGTGGGAGCAATGGGGGTTCGGCGATCGCGTGCCGTACGGCCAGGGCATCGCGGCGCTGTTCGCCGGCCCCAGCGGCACCGGCAAGACCATGGCGGCGCAGATCATCGCCCGCGAGCTCGGCGCCACCCTCTTCCAGGTCGATCTCGCCAAGACCGTATCGAAGTTCATCGGCGAGACCGAGAAGCATCTCGACGCCATTTTCGAGGCGGCCGAGTCGGCCAGTGCCGTCCTGCTGTTCGACGAGGCGGACGCCTTGTTCGGCAAGCGCTCCGAGGTACGGGACGCGCATGATCGCTACGCGAACCTCGAGGTCGCCTATCTGCTGCAGCGGATCGAGGCCTATCGCGGCGTCGCCATATTGACCACCAATCTCAAGCAGAATCTCGACGCGGCTTTCCTGCGCCGGCTGCGCTTCATCGTCGACTTTCCGATGCCGGACGCTGACAACCGCCTCGCCATCTGGACGCGCATGTTCCCGGAGGACGCCCCGGTCGGCGAGGACGTCGATGTTTCGCTTCTCGCCCGTCAGCTGCCGCTCTCCGGCGGCAGCATCGAACAGAGCGTCGTCAACGCGGCCTTCAAGGCGGCCGAGGATGGGGGCGTGATCCGGATGCGCCATCTCGTCGCCGCCACCCGCGCTCAGCTCGCCAAGATCGGCATGGAAAGCGCCGGCCGGGCCCTTACCCATCTCGTCGCCGAGACCGATGCGGCCGGAGGCGAGCCGTGAGCGCCGCTGCCATGTTCGACACGACCCTCGCGCTCGCCCGGCGCATCCGCCAGGCGACGGCCCTCGAAGTCCATATCGGCTCGCCGCTGAAGCGGGAAATGGGCACGGCACGCGTCGCCCTTTCGCTGGTCCATCTCCAGCCCAATGCCGCGCTGCGCAACACGCCCCGTTTCGCCGCCCCGCCAGCTTCCGCTCCGGTCACCGCGCCCGCGCCGCTGATCGACGCAGTCGCCTTCGACCTCCACTATCTGATCACCTGCTATCGCCCGCCGACGCCCGCCGACATCGCGCCGCCGGAGCCGGGCGAGCTGGTCAGCCTCGGTCAGATCATCTCCCTGCTCCATGCCGACCCCGCCCTCACCGGCTCGACTCTGCCGGGGCAGAACGTCCGCCTTTCGCCGCTATCCTACAGCCCCGAAGACATGAACCGCGTCTGGGGGATGTTTCCGGAAGAGCCGTTCAGGACCTCGATCGTCTACTTGGCGACGCCGGTCTTCATCGACGTCGGCGACGCCGCCCTCTATCCGCCCGTCCAGTCCCACAAGGTGGACGGCGGCCTCGCGCAGAGCGAGAACGCATGATGCGCGCGACAAAGATCATCTTCGACGCGCCGCCGCGGATCGACCGCGTGACCGTCGCGATCGCCGCGGTCGACGCGGTCACCGGAACGCTGGTCCGCAACGGCGTCAGCGCCCGCATCGACGGCTTGATGGACCGGCCGATCGTCAACGCTTCCGGGATGCTGGTCTTCATCAACCTGCGCGACCAGCCGCAATATGATGTCGAGGTGGACGGTCGTCGCGCGGGCTTCCCGTTCGTCGAGCGTCTCGCTTTCACGCCGCCGGCGGCAAGCAACAAGGATCCGGCCGCCCGGCGCCTCGACGTGCTCCTGGCGCCCGGGCCGGATTACCCGTTCGCGCCGGGAACGACCCTCGTGCGGGGCGTCGTCACGCGAGGGTCGGCGCCGGTCGCGGGCGCGGCGATATCCGCGGCTCCGGCGGGCGGCGGGAGTTTCGCGACGCGCAGCATCGCGAACGGCGCGTTCGCGCTGGCGCTGCGGCTGCCGCCTATCGGAACGCATGAGGCGGAAGCGCCGGTGCCGGTCACGATCCAGGTGAGCGAAGGCCCGGATGCGCGCAGCTTCGTGCGCCCGTGCGCCAACGGCCGGAGCCACAGCCTCCTCGAGCCGATCGACCTCACCGGCAGCAACGAGCCCGGCTTTTTCGCCCCCTAGGAAGGACCAAGAGATGGCCCAAGACGATCGCAAGGGACAGCCGCCGGCGACGCGCGGCAAGGCTCCGGCCCCTGCCACTCCGGGCAGCCCGTCCACTCGCGACATCACCGCCCCGCCGCCGCCCGAGGCGCCCGTCGCTCAACCCACCGCTCCGGCCCCGCCGCCGGCAGCCATCGAGGAAAGGCAAGAGCCCGAAACGGCCACCGCCCCACCGCCTGGCGAAGTCGAGGGCGCGGCCGGCGACGCCGCTCTGGCCGAAGGCGCGAGCTCGTCCGCGCCAATCGAGAACGAAGACGGCGACGCGGGCGACGGAGAGAAGGAAGCGGCACGAGAGGAGGACGAGCAGGAGCTGCTGCGCCGGCGGGTCAGGGAAGCCGAGCAGGCGCTGAGCGCGGCGCAAGCGGAGCTTGCCGCGCGCGAGGCGCAGCGGCAGGCCGACGAAGCCGCCGCCGCGCTCGTCCAGGGCTATGCGGCGGAGCTGCCGGCGCTGAAGGCCGATGAAGCCCGCCTGAGGCAGCACCAGGCGGCCGAGAGGAGCTTCCTCGAAGAGATCCTGCCGCCCGAAGCCCTGCAAAGCATCGCCGAGATCTCCTCCCAGCTCGACGAGGAATTGGCGCAGCTCGAAGCCCGCATCGCCCATTCCGAGGCGGAGCTGGCCGACCGCCGGCGCGAACTGGCGACGGCCAGGGAAAAGGCCGCCGCCGCGCAGCGCCGATCGGAGGAACTTGCCCGGCCGGGCGACTCGATCCGAGCCCGCCTCAGCCGCGCCGAAGCGCTCCGTTCCGAGGCTCGGCAGGCGCGCGACGAGGGCAATTATGCGCTCGCCTATTGGCTGCTCATGGAGGGCGGAAAGCTCGACCAGGCGCTTCAGGCGGAGCTCCAGACCTGCCCCGCCGACACATTGATCGCTCGGACCCGGCAGGCCGCCGAGCAACAAGCCGGTGCGGAGCGGGAGACCGCCGCCCTGGAGGAACAGGCGAAGGAGCTGGAAGCCGCGCTGCAGGCCGACAGGAGCGCGCTCGCTTACCTCACCAGCCAACCCGAGGCGAAGATCCGCCAACGTCTTGCCGAACTCAATCCGCCACCAGCACAAGCCGCCTAGGAGGGAAGAAACATGCCCGAATATCTCGCGCCCGGCGTCTACGTCGAGGAAATCGAACGCGGTCCGAAGCCGATCGAGGGTGTGGCGACCAGCACCACGGCCTTCCTCGGGGAAACCGAACGAGGGCCGACCAAGCCGCGGCTGGTCACCAGCTACGGCGAATATCTGCGCTATTTCGGAAGCGTGTTCGGCACGGGCAAATATCTGCCTTATGCCGTCAAAGCCTATTTCGATAATGGCGGCCGCCGCGCCTACATTGCGCGGATTGTGGCCGCATTGCCCCCTCCCACAAGCGGCGGCCCTCCCCCCACCGGCATCGCGGCGGCAACGCTCGGCGCCTTCACCGTAACGGCCGTCGGCCCCGGTGCCGCGTCAAACCGGATCTGGGTGCGGATCGATCCCGGTTCCACCAAGATCGGAACGACGTCGATCGGCTTCCGGCTTCGGGTCTTCTACTGGGATCGGTCTGTGACCGGCGTGCCCTTCGATCCGGTCACCGATACGACGACCCTGCCGCGGCCCTCGTTCGTCGAGGACTTCGACGACCTCAGCGTCTCGCCGGATTCCCCCAACTATTACGACAAGCGGGTGAACAACGAAAATTCGTCGCTGGTCACTCTGGCCGCCCCGGCGGGAACGGCGCTTCCGACGACGATGGTGGGCTTGCAGCTCTCGGGCGGCGCGGACAGCACGACCCCGCCAGGCACGGCCGAATATGAAGGGGTCAGTCACGACCCCAGCCTGAAAACGGGTTTGGCGGCGCTGGAGCTCGACCCCTATCGCGACGTGGCGATCGTCGCGGCGCCGGGGGCGGATACGAACACGCTGCTCAAGGTCATCGAGCACTGCGAGAGAAATCGCTATCGCTTCGCCGTCATCGATGCGCCGCCCAACACGGCCAACCCCAGCAATCTCGATCCGCGAACGAGCCTGAAGGACAGCAAATACGCGGCCTTCTATTATCCCTGGATCGTGATCAGCGACCCGCGCAGCGGGAACCGCGTCACCATCCCTCCCAGCGGCGCCGTGTGCGGCATCTACGGCCTCACCGACAATACGCGCGGCGTGTGGAAGGCGCCGGCAAATGAGGCCGTCTCCGGCGCGATCGATCTCGAATACGCCGTCACCCAGGCCGCCCAGGAGGTGTTGAACCCGAAGGGCGTGAACGTCATCCGCCGCTTCCCGGGCCGCGGCGTCCGGGTCTGGGGCGCCCGCACATTGTCGAGCGACCCGCTGTGGAAATATGTCAACGTCCGACGGCTGTTCATCTTCCTCGAAGCGTCGATCTACAATTCGACGCAGTGGGTCGTATTCGAGCCCAACGACCCGAAGCTGTGGGCGCGCGTCAAGCAGACCGTCACCCTCTTCCTGCGCAGCCAGTGGCGCGAAGGCGCTCTGTTCGGGGAGAAGGAGGAGGAGGCGTTCACCGTCGCCGTCGGCCGCGAGACGATGACCGAGGACGACATCCTCAACGGCCGCCTCATCGTCGAGATCGGCATCGCGCCGGTGCGTCCCGCCGAGTTCGTCATCTTCCGAATCTACCAGAAGACGTCGGAAGCCAAGGAATAGCGCCAGCAACAAGGAGATTCAGCCATGCCAGCCAATGATCCGCTGCGCAATTTCCGCTACCGGCTCGAGATAGACGGCATCGTCCAGGCCGGCTTCTCGGAAGTCGCGATCGGCGACGCGAGCAACGATCCCATCGAATATCGCGAAGGGAACGAGATCACCACCGTCCGCAAGCTCAAGGGGCTCAACAAATACGGCAACATAACCCTCAAATGGGGCCTCACCGACTCTCTTGAGCTGGCGAACTGGCATCGCATGGTGGTGGACGATGCGACTCCGCTCACCGCGGCGCGGCGGACGGTCGTCATCCGCATCCAGGACGATTCCGGGCAGGACAAGGCCGCCTATGAGGTCACCCGCGCCTGGCCGACCAAATACAATCCGACCGACCTCAACGGCAAAGGCAATGAGGTGGCGATCGAGTCCCTCGAGCTGGCCAACGAGGGCATCCGCCGCATCCAGTGAAGGAGCTCTGAGCCATGGCGTTCCAGACCGAAGTCGAATTCACCCTGCCCAAGGGCTATCTCGACGGCGACGGCGTGCTGCATCGCGAGGGCGTGATGCGGCTCGCCACCGCGGCCGACGAGATATTGCCGCTCAAGGACCCGCGGGTTCAGCAGAATCCGGCCTATCTCACCATCATCGTGCTGGCGCGCGTCGTCACCCGGCTGGGTGCCCTGCCGGACGTCAACACCAAGGTCATCGAAGGCCTGTTCGCCTCCGACCTCTCCTACCTTCAGGGGCTCTACGAGAGCCTCAACGGCGAGGGCGGCGAGGAAGCGTCGGCGGCCCTCTACGAGCGAACTTCGCGGGAGTTCGGCGTCATGGGGGAAGCATGAAGGCCTATCCCCTCCCCCAGCTCTATGAGGAGATGGCCTTCATCGCCTTCCATTTCCACTGGCCCAGCGACGAGCTGATGGCGCTCGAACATGGCGAGCGCCGGCGCTGGTGCCGCGAGATATCGAGCATCAACCGGCGGCTCGACGGCCGGCCCGACAACCCGTTCGATCTCGGCTGAGCGCAGATGTTCGGCTTCGATCCCTTTCTCGCCTTCCGCTTCCGGGTGGAGGTCATGGGCATCCAGGTCGGCGGCTTCCAGTCGGTGAGCGGGCTCGAGCGCGAGACCAAGATCGAGCCCTTTCGCGAGGGCGGAGTCAACGATTACGAACTGCAGCATGCGGGGCTCACGACCTATCCCCGCCTCAAGCTGAAGCGGGGGCTTTCCGATCCGATGCTCTGGGCCTGGCACCAGGCCGTGATCCTGGGAGAGATCCGGCGCATGATCCTGTCGGTGGTCCTGCTCAGCGAAGCCCAGATCGAGGTGTGGCGCTGGATCTTCATCGGCGCCTACCCGGCAAAATGGACGGGCTCCGATCTCGACGCATCGCAAAACCTGGTGGCGACCGAGACCATCGAGTTCGTCCATCACGGGCTGGTCGGCCTGTGAGGGCGACGATTGGCCGGCGCCCGGTAAGCGGGGCGGGGCGAATCCCGCGCCGGC
>JAXDPC010000045.1:0-4846 GCA_034668525.1 Sphingomonadales bacterium | reverse complement strand
CGAGCGCGTCGGTGCGGCCGAAGCGGGTGCCGTTGTTGAGGTTGACCGCGTCGAGATCGAAGCGGTCGAAGCGCAGGCCGGCGAGGATCTCGAACGCGTCGGAGATGCGGATCTGGTCCTGCACATAGACGGCGGCGATCGTCGCCTCGGTCTCGTTCCAGTTGGCGGGCGTGCGGGCGGCATTGGTGTTGACCGGGCGGAAGATGATGTCGGCGTCGATCGTCGGCGCGGAGGCGGGGACGCCGAAGCTGGCGCTGTCGCTCGGCTGGAAGAAGCCGTTGAAGCGGCGGCTGCGCGTCTCCTGCCGCCCGAGCTCGAAGCCGAACAGCAGGGTCTGGCGGATCCCGCCTGGCCGGCCGGTCTGCCAGACGAGGTCGGTCTGGCTGATCAGATTGCGGCGCCGGGCGAGGTCGCGATAGGCGGAGAGGCTGACGATGCCGGTCGCCTCGTCGAGGTCGGCCGGATAGATGTTCTGATAGGATTTGTCGTAATCGGCATATTGGGTGCGGTTGCGCAGAGTCAGGTTCTCGGCGAGCCGGTGCTCGACCGCGAAGCTGCCGATATGGACGTCGACGTCGGCGAAGCTCTCCTCGGGGTCGCCGAAGAACAAACGGTCGGCGCCCTCGAGCGGACGATCGTTGAAGGCGGGGACGCCGCGGTCGGTCGTGCGGCGGTCGTGGAAGAACTCGTAGCCGAGGTCGATGCGGGTGGCGCCGAGGCTGGCGCCCAGCGTCGGATTGACGCCCCAGCGGTCGATCTCGACGCCGCGGCGGAAGCTCTCGCCATGCTCCCAGATTCCGTTGACGCGCAGGCCCAGGCCCGAGCCGAGCGGCTGGTCGACGTCGCCGGTGAGCCGGGCGCCGCCCTCGCTGCTCGTGCCCAGCGAGAATTCGCGATAGGCCTCGCCGCCCGATCTTTTGGTGACCCGGTTGACGACGCCGCCGCCGCCGCCGCGCCCGAAGATCATCGCGTTGGGGCCGCGCAGCACCTCGATCCGGTCGACATTGTAGAGGTCGCGGAAATATTGGGCGTCGTCGCGCAGGCCGTCGAGAAAGAAGTCGGCGGTGGTGTTGTTGCCGCGCAGGGTGATCTGGTCGCGGTTGCTCTCGCCGGTCCCGGGGGTGGCGCCGGGGACGTAGGTGAGCACGTCGGCGATCGAGCGCAGGGCCTGGTCCTCGATCTGGCTCTCGGAGATCACCGTCATCGCCTGCGGCACGTCGCGGATCGGCGTGTCGGTGCGGGTGGCGCTGCGGGTCGAGCGGGCGCCATATTCGGGGCGCTGGCCGGTGACGACGATCGCGCTCTGGGCGTCTTCGGCCTCCGAAGCGGCGAGATCGACGGCGGCGGCGCCGCCGGCCTCCTCGCCGGCAGGGGCTTCGGCCCGGGCGGGCGCGGCCAGAGCCGCCGCGACGGCGAACAGAGAAACGGCACGAACGAACAAACGGCAACTCCCTCGGCGCAATGTGCGTAGGGAGTCGGCTATCGCTCCTGCGAATTATTCTCAATAGCAAAAATCAGCGCGGGTCGATCCTGAGCGGCAGGCCGCCATGCGGGCGGAGGGTGACGAGGCCGTGGACCCGCACCTCGCGGCCGGGCAGCGGCGCGAAGCGCCAGGCGGCGAGCCAGTGGGCGAGGATGGTCAGCGCCTCGACCGTGGCGAAGCGGGCGCCGACGCAGAGCCGCGGGCCGCCTCCGAACGGGATATATTGGAAGCGATGGCGCCCGGCCCGGCGCTCGGGCAGGAAGCGGTCGGGGTCGAAGCGGTCGGGCTCGTCCCAGAGCAGCTGGTGGCGGTGCAGCAGCCAGGGCCAGATCGAGACGATGTCTCCCGCCGCGACCGCGTGCCCGCCGAGGCTGTCGGCGGCGACCGCCTGCCGGTCGAAGCGCGGCGCGGGCGGGTACAGCCGCAACGATTCTTCGAGCAGGCGGCGCAGCAGGGGAAGCCGGTCGGCCAGCTCTGGACCCTCGCCGCCGGCAAGCGCCGCCGCCGCTTCCTCCGCCGCCTGCTGCTGCAGCTCCGGCTGCTCGGAGAGCAGGTAGAGCGTCCAGCTGACCGCGTTGGCAGTGGTCTCGTGGCCGGCGAGATAGAAGGTCATCGCATTGTCTGCGGCCAGGTCCGCGGCCTCCTTCGGCTCGAACCTGGCGTCGAGGCCGCGGATCAGGCGGCCGAGGAAGTCGTCGGGGCCGCCGTCCGGCAGCCGCTCGGCGACGACCGCCTCCAGCGTCCGGCGCAGATAGAGCTGGCCGCGGCGCGCCTTCCAGCCGCGCCGGGTCCAGGGGATGCGCGGCAGACCGAGCATCGCCTGCAGCCGCGCCTCGCTGAAGCCTTCGAGCGCAGCGGTGATATGGGCCATGGCCGCGTCGCTGGTCAGCCGCGCGTCGCCGCCGAACAGGGTGTTGGAGATCACCCGCATCGTCGCCTGCGTCGCCTCCAGCGCCATGTCGCGCACCCCCGGCTCCCATCGCGCGAGGGCCTCGCGGCCGACGGCGCCGAATTGAGGGACGAGGCCGTCCACAGCCGCCGGCGAGAAGTTCGCGGCGACGATCTTCCTCTGCTCGCGCCACAGGCCGCCGTCGGAGGTGAGCAGGCCGCGGCCGATCGCGGGCGCGAGCAGGCGCTTGACGATGTCGGGCTTGGCGTAATTGGCCGCATTGTCGAGCATGACCCGCTGGACCATCTCGGGGTCGAGCGGGATGTGGACGTTGAATCCGAGAATGCGGCGCCGGATATAGGTCTCGCGGAAGGCAAGCTCGGACCAGCCGTAGACCGCGGTGCGCGCCCGCTCGCCGACGAAGCCGCGCCAGGTCGCCACCGGCTTCTCGCCGCGCGGCGGATGCGAGGGGACGAAGGGCGCGTTCATTGGGCGGGCTCGCGGAGCCGCTCGGCCGCCGCGCGGATTCGTTCGTCGCGGCCGGGGGCGAGCGCCTCCATGCGCTTGCGGTAGACTGCGAGCAATTCCGGCGAGGCGCGCTCGGGCGAGCCCGAATCGAAGGGCGGCGCGGGATCGTATTCGAGCGCGAGCTGGACGATGCGGGCATGGGCTTCGCCGCGGATCGCCGCAATCAAGGCGAGGGCGAAATCGATTCCGGCGGTGACGCCGCCGCCGGTCACCCGGTTGCGGTCGAACACCACCCGCTCGGCGACCGGCTCGGCGCCGAACAGCGCCAGATGCTCGCGCCAGGCCCAGTGGCAGCCGGCGCGGTAGCCGCTGAGCAGGCCGGCGGCGCCGAGGATCAGCGAGCCGGTGCAGACGCTGGTCACCCACCTCGCGTTCTCGCCGACACTGCGCACCCAGGCGAGCGTCTCGTCATCCTCGATCACGTCCACGCAGCTGATCCCCCCGGGCACGCAGATAATGTCCGCGCTCGTCGCCTCGGCGAAGGTCGCGGTCGGCAGGATCGAGAAGCCGGCGTCGGTCGGGACCGGGTCGGCGGTCTTCGCCACATAGTGCATCGTCCCGCCGATCCGCGACAGGAACTGCGCCGGCCCGGTGAGGTCGAGCTGGGTGACCCCGGGGTAGAGCAGGAAGGCGATCGAGAGGGGGGCGGTCTCGGGCATGGGTCTCCTTATTCCTCCCCGTCGCCAAAGGCGATGGGGAGGGGGACCATGCAAAGCATGGTGGAGGGGTAATTGCGCAGGCCGGGACAGTTACCCCTCCACCACACTTCGTGTGGTCCCCCTCCCCATGCCTCCAGCATGGGGAGGAACTTTATTCCGCGGCCAGCAGGCTCTCGGCGCCGCCGAGGTCGACGCTGACCAGGCGGCTGACGCCCTTCTCGACCATGGTGACGCCAAACAGGCGGTGCATGCGGCTCATCGTCACCGCATTGTGGGTGACGATCAGGTAGCGGGTGTCGGTCTCCGCCGTCATCCGGTCGAGCAGGTCGCAGAAGCGCTCGATGTTCGCGTCGTCCAGCGGCGCGTCGACCTCGTCGAGGACGCAGATCGGCGCCGGCTTGGTCAGGAACAGAGCGAAGATGAGGGCGATCGCGGTCAGCGCCTGCTCGCCGCCGGAGAGCAAGGTGAGGGTGGCGAGGCGCTTGCCGGGCGGCTGCGCCATGATCTCGAGCCCGGCCTCGAGCGGATCGTCCGATTCGACCAATTCGAGATGCGCCTGGCCGCCCTCAAAGAGGGTGGTGAACAGGCTGCGGAAGTGGCGATCGACCTGCTCGAACGCGGCGAGCAGCCGGACGCGGCCCTCGCGGTTCAAGCTGCCGATGGAGCCGCGCAGGCGGTTGATCGCCTGGCCCAGTTCCTCGCGCTCCGCCTGCGAGCTCTCGCGCCCCTCGTCGAGCTCGGCGAGCTCGCGCTCGGCGACGAGGTTGACGGGGCCGATCCGCTCGCGCTCGGCGTTCAAGCGGTCCATCCGCGCCGATTCCTCGCCGGCAGGGGCGAGCGAGGCGGCGTCGAAGCCGATCTTCTCCGGCAGCACGGGCGGCGGGCATTCGAAGCGTTCGCCGGAGATGCGGCCCATCTCGATCCGCCGCGCCTCCTGATTCTCGTGGCGGGCGGCGGCGCCGGCGCGCGTCTCGCGGGCGGTGGCGAGCGCCTCGCCGACGTCGGCGAGCCTCTGCTCGGTCTCGCGCAGCGCCTCCTCGGCGCCGCGCTCGGCCGCCGCCGCCGCTTCGGCCGCTTCGAACGCTTCGAGGCTGGCCGTCTCCATCTCGGCGACCTGGGCGGCGATCCGCTCGGGCGCGTCGGCGAGGCGCCCGGATTCCTCCTCGGCCTCGGCGATCCGCGACCCGAAGTCCGCGTGGCGCCTGTCGGCCTCGGCGGCGCGGACCCGCCAGTCCTGGCTCTCCTTCCCGGCGGCCTCCGCGCGCTGCTTGTCGGCGGACACGGCGC
>JAXDPC010000044.1:0-6980 GCA_034668525.1 Sphingomonadales bacterium | reverse complement strand
CATCTCGGCCTTACCGATTACGATCTCGGCGGCTATTCGCTCGGCGCGCGCACGGCGGCACGGATGGCCATCATGGGCGCGACGCCGCGGCGGCTGGTCATCGGCGGCATGGGCCTTCGCGGCATGCTCGACGTCCACCGCCGCGCGGGTCATTTCCGCAGGATCCTCACCGGCCTGGGCACTCATCGGCGCGGCTCGCCGGAATGGCTCGCGGAAGCCTTCCTCAAGACGACCGGCGGCGATCCGCAGGCGATGCTGCCCCTGCTCGGCAGCTTCGTCGATTCGAGCAAGGAGGAGCTGCGTTCGATCGCCGCGCCGACCCTCGTCGTCTCTGGCGTCGAGGATCAGGACAACGGACCGGCCGAAGCGCTCGCCGAGCTGCTCCCGGACGGGCGCCATGTCGAAGTGCCCGGCGATCATATGAGCGCGGTGACCAGGCCCGAATTCGGGTGGGCGATCGCCGACTTTCTCGCATCTTGACCGTCCGCGCGGCGGAGGAGCAAAGAGCGGCGCGACAACAGACCAGAGAGGACGCGCCCCGCATGAAGTCCACCGTCTCGCTCTTCGCCCTCGCCGCCGCGACCGCGCTCGCCGCCGGCTGCACCACCGCCTCCGCCGACGAGCAGCAGGCCGCAGCGCCCGCCGCCGCCGAGCAGGCCCCGCCGGCAGCGGCGGTCGCCCAGCCCACCGCCGCCGACGCCGACGCCTTCATCGCCCGCGCCGAGCGCGAGCTCGCCGAATTCTCGGTGCTCAACAACCGCGCCCAATGGGTCAACGCCACCTACATCACCGACGACACCGACGCGCTCGCCGCCCATTTCGGCACGATCGGCACCGAGATGCAGGTCCGCTACGCCGGCGAGGCGGCGCGCTATCTGAACGTCCCCGGCCTCGGCGCCGACACCCGCCGCAAGCTCGACATATTGCGCTCCGGTATCACCCTGCCGGCGCCGACCACGCCGGGCGCCGCCGCCGAGCTCAACACGATCGCGACCCGCCTCCAGTCCCAATATGGCCGCGGCCGCGGGACGATGAACGGCGAGAGCCTGACCGGCAACGAGATCGAGGCGCGGATGGGGACCGTCCGCAACCCGGCCCAGCTCCAGGAGATGTGGACGAGCTGGAACGAGAATGTCGGCGCGCCGATGCGCCGCGATTACGTCCGCCTCGTCGAGATCGCCAACCGGGGCGCGCGCGATCTCGGCTTCCGCGACACCGGCGCGATGTGGCGCTCGGCCTACGACATGCCGCCGGACGAGTTCGCCGCGCTCACCGACCGGCTCTGGAATCAGGTCCGCCCGCTCTACGAGGAGCTGCACTGCTTCACCCGCGCCGGCCTCAACCGGACCTATGGCGACCAGGTCCAGCCCGCCACGGGCCCGATCCGCGCCGATCTGCTCGGCAATCTCTGGGCGCAGGAATGGGGCAATATCTACGACGTGGTCGTTCCGCGCACGGCCAACGCCCGCCCGACCTACGACCTCACCCAATTGCTCGAGCGCAACCATTACACGCCCGAGCGGATCGTGCGTACCGGCGAGAGCTTCTTCAGCTCCCTGGGCTTCGCGCCGCTGCCCGAGACCTTCTGGCGCCGCTCGATGATCACCCAGCCGCGCGACCGCGAAGTGGTCTGCCACGCTTCGGCCTGGGACGTCGACAATGTCGAGGACCTGCGCATCAAGATGTGCACGCGGGCCAATGCGGACGATTTCGTCACCGTCCATCACGAGCTCGGCCACAATTATTATCAGCGCGCCTACAACCAGCTGCCCTTCCTCTACCAGAACAGCGCCAACGACGGCTTCCACGAAGCGGTGGGCGACACCATCGCTCTGTCGGTCACCCCGGATTATCTGGTCCAGATCGGGCTTCTCAACCGCAACCAGCTGCCGACCGCGGAGCAGGACCGCGACCTGCTGCTCCGCCAGGCGCTGGACAAGATCGCCTTCCTCCCCTTCGGGCTGCTGATCGACCGCTGGCGCTGGGGCGTGTTCTCGGGCGAGATCCCGCCCGACCAGTATCAGGCCGCCTGGGACCGGCTCCGGCTGCAATATCAGGGGATCCGGCCGCCGGTCGCGCGCACCGAGGCGGCTTTCGATCCGGGCGGCAAATATCACGTACCGGCGAGCGTCCCCTACACGCGCTACTTCCTCGCCCGCATCCTCCAGTTCCAATTCTACCAGGCGGCCTGCCGCCAGGCGGGCTGGACCGGGCCGCTCCACCGCTGCTCCTTCTACGGCAACCGCGAGGTGGGCCGGCGGCTGAACGCGATGCTGGCGATGGGCGCGTCGCGGCCGTGGCCGGACGCGCTCGAGGCCTTCACCGGCAGCCGCGAGATGTCTGGCGACGCGATGATCGAATATTTTCGCCCGCTCCAGAGCTGGCTGCGCGAGCAGAATCAGGGCCGCCGCTGCGGCTGGTGATCGCGCCGGGGCATGCTATGCTCCCGGTTCGGCCTCGCCGGGCCGCAACGGGGGAGGTATCATGCGCAAGCTCATCGTGGCGGCCTGGCTGGCCGCATCTTCGCTGCTGGTCGCGGTCCCGGCCGCGGCCGACAGCCCGGTCAGCCTTCCGCCGCTCGCTCCGGGCGAGGTGCTGCTCGAGATCAATGCGGTGGGCATCAGCCAGTCGCCGGCGAGCAGCGCGACGATCAGCGTCGTCATCGCGGCCGAGGAGACCAGCGACGCGGCGGCGCGCCGAGCCGCAGCCGCGGCCGTGCAGCGCGTTACGGCCGCCGCGCGCGCCGCGGGCGTCGCCGCGGCGGACGTGGATGCGTCCGCGATCAATGTCAGCTCCGACCGTTACGGGGGAGGCAATTACGCGTCCGAGATGCTGCTCAATGCGGCCGAGGCCGTCGAACCGAGCGAGATTCATTATGCCAGCGGCACGGTCACCATCCGCTTGCGCAACGCCGCAGCCGGTCCGGCGCTCCACCGCAGCCTGGTGGAGATCGAGAATGTCAACGCCTCCGCACCGGTCTATTCGCTCGACGACGACAGCGGGGCGCGGCGCGCCTCCCGCGCCGAGGCGATGCGACGGGCGCGGGCAGACGCCGAGTCCTACGCGGCGGCGATGAACATGCGGATCGCGCGCATCCTGCGGGTGACCGAGCGCACCGGCCTCGATTTCCTCGGCATGGCGCTGAGCGAGAGCAATACGGCGATGCGCACCTTCCGCGACTATGAGCGCTCGATGGCGGAAGGGCAGGTGATGACCTTCGTCGTCGTCGGGGTCGATTACGCGCTCGCCCCGCGCTGACCCGTCTCCCTAGAGCCGGGCGAGCATATAATCGGCGCTGGAGACCTCGAACGCGCCGGGCTCCTCGACATTGAGGTCCTCGACGACGCCGTCGTTGACGATCATCGACCAGCGCTGGCCGCGCTTGCCCATTCCGAACTTGCCGAAATCGGCGTCGAGGCCGATCGCCTCGACGAAATCGCCATTGCCGTCGGCGAGCATCGTCACCTTGCCGCCCGCGCCGGCCGATTCGGACCAGGCGTTGAGGACGAACGCATCGTTGACCGCGGTGCAGGCGACCTCGTCGACGCCCTTCGCCTTGAGCTCGTCGACCTTCTCGACGAATCCCGGCAGGTGGCGCGCCGAGCAGGTCGGCGTGAAGGCGCCGGGGACGGAGAACAAGGCGACGCGGCGGCCGCGGAAATACTCCTCGCTGTCGACCGGCTGCGGCCCGTCCGGCGTCGCCCTGACGAAATTGGCCTTGGGAAGACGGTCGCCGACCTTGATGCTCATCTCGGGATCCTTTCGCTTGATGCCGGTTTCGAGCGGCGCTCTAGCAGCGGTCGAGGGCTGCTTCTATAGCGGGCGCCATGGACCAGCCACGGTTCCTCAGCGGCCAGTTCCTGCTCGCCATGCCGGGCATCGGCGATCCCCGCTTCGAAAGAGCGGTGATCGCGATGTGCGTCCACGACGAGGACGGCGCTCTCGGCATCGGCCTCGGCCGGATCGTGCCGCGGATCGGCTTCCACGGCCTGCTGAAGCAGCTCGACATCGATCCCGGTGCCGCGCCGGACTGCGCGATTCATGCCGGCGGCCCGGTCGAGCCGCAGCGCGGCTTCATCCTCCACTCGCCCGATTGGGGCGGCAGCGAGAGCATCGACGTCGGCGGCCGCTGGAAGCTGTCGGCGACGCTCGACATCCTGCGCGCCATCGCCGGGGGGAGGGGTCCCACGCGCTGGATCGCCGCTTTGGGCTATGCCGGCTGGGGCGCCGGCCAGCTCGAGCAGGAGATGGGCCGCCACGGCTGGTTCGTCACCCCCGGCACCGAGGATCTCCTCTACGATTGCGAGGTCGATACGCGCTGGGCCGCGGCCTTCCGCAGCGCCGGCGTCGATCCGCGCCTCCTCACCGCGCAGAGCGGGACGGCATAGGGACAGGGGACATAGGGACCGGGGACAGTTACTTTCAGGCGCTGCGCGAGTCGGTCGCACGCCGAGCCGGCTAAAGTAACTGTCCCTCCGGCGTCTGCGGATCGGGGACAGTTACTTTTCCGAGGCCAAGTCTCCACCGGGTGCGCCGCGCGTGAAAGTAACTGTCCCTTCGTAACCGTCGCCTTAACCTCCTCCCTTCACTTCCTCCCAACCCGCGGGTGAGACTCTGTCCGATGGCCGTCCGCGGCCTGCGGCGGCCCTCCTGTGGACGAGGGGACGATATATGTTGGGACCGGTGAAGAAGGGGGGGCTTTGCATAGCCGCCACGTTGATGGCGCTGGAAGCGGTGCCTGCGCATGCAGCGATGAGCTGCTGGAACGAAAGCCAGGTGGCCGCCGCGCAGGTGCGCGACCTGCAGTCGCGGCTGATGGTCGATGCGTTGCGGTGCCGTGCGTTCGGCATCGACATATTGGGGGCCTATAACGAGTTCGTGCGGACCAACCGCTCAACCCTGCAGGCCGCCAATGCCGTGATCATGGCGCAGTTCTCACGCGGCTTCGGCAGCGGCGCGCAAACCGAATATGACCGCTTCGCGACTTCGCTCGCCAACGCCTACGGGGCGGACCGGACGACCGGCGAATCCTGCGCCGAGGCGGCCTCGGTCGCAGCGGAAGCGGTCGCCGCCGACGGCGACATCGAACGCCTGGTCGAGATCGAGCAGCGCTTCGGCCCCGCGCCGGCGCTGCCCGGCGGCCAGTGTCCGATCAGCTTCGAGACCGCGTCCGCCCTCGACTGACGACTCCGTCATTGGGCGGAGCAAAGCGACGAAGCAATCCAGACTGCGTCCGGCACCGCGCTGGATTGCTTCGCTGCCGCAAAGCGGCAGTTCATCCTGAGCGCCGCCGCAGGCGGCGTCGAAGGGCTCGCAATGATGAAGGGGGGGTCGGCCCCCGAGTGGTGCGAAGTCACATATAAAGATATCTTTATATTTGCATTTCGAGGCGGCCGCGGCTAGGGACTGGCACGCGACCGCCTCGCCATTGCCGGCGGTCTTTTCTTTTCCTCGAGGAGACCCGCCTTGGCGACCCCCGCCCATACTGGTGCCCAGACCCGTTTTGACGATTATGTGATCCGCGACATCTCGCTCGCCGACTATGGCCGCAAGGAGATCGAGATCGCGGAGACCGAGATGCCGGGCCTGATGGCGCTGCGCGAGGAGTTCGGCGCGTCGCAGCCGCTGCAGGGCGCGCGGATCACCGGCTCGCTGCACATGACGATCCAGACCGCGGTCTTGATCGAGACGCTCACCGCACTCGGAGCCGAGGTCCGGTGGTGCAGCTGCAACATCTTCTCGACCCAAGACCACGCCGCCGCGGCCGTCGCACTCGGGCCGGACGGCACGATCGACAAACCACAGGGCGTCCCGGTGTACGCGTGGAAGGGCGAGACGCTCGACGAGTACTGGTGGTGCACGGAGAAGGTGCTGCGCTGGCCGGACGGTGGCGGCCCCAACCTGATCCTCGACGACGGCGGCGATGCCACGCTGCTCGTGCACAAGGGCACGGAGTACGAAGCCAACGGTGTCGTGCCCGAGCCGACCGACGACGACAGCGACGAGTGGAAGGTCGTGCTCGGTCTGTTGTCGCGCACGTTGTCGGAGGAGCCCAAGCTCTGGACGTCGATCGGTGAGGGCATCCGGGGCGTGTCCGAAGAGACGACCACCGGCGTGCACCGCCTGTACCAGATGATGGAAGCCGGGACGCTGCTGTTCCCGGCGATCAACGTGAACGACTCGGTCACGAAGTCCAAGTTCGACAACCTCTATGGCTGCCGGCATTCGCTCATCGACGGCATCAACCGCGCCACCGACGTGATGATCGGCGGCAAGATCGCGGTCGTCATGGGTTACGGCGACGTGGGCAAGGGCTGCGCCGCGTCATTGCGTGGTCAAGGGGCGCGTGTGATCGTCACCGAGGTGGATCCGATCTGCGCGCTGCAGGCGGCGATGGAGGGCTACGAGGTCAACACCCTCGAGCGGGTGATGGACAAGGCCGACATCTTCATCAGCGCCACCGGCAACAAGAACATCATCTCCGCCGCGCACATGGGCAAGATGAAGCACGGCGCGATCGTCGGCAACATCGGTCACTTCGACAACGAGATCGACATGGCTGGCCTTGCCCGGATGAGCGACGTGCAGCGCGTCAACATCAAGCCGCAGGTCGACCAGTACGTCTTCCCGGATGGGCACTCGATCCTCATCCTGGCCGAGGGTCGGCTGCTGAACCTCGGCTGCGCGACCGGCCATCCGAGCTTCGTGATGAGCAACAGTTTTACGAATCAGACGATCGCGCAGATCGAGTTGGCGACGAACAACAAGTCGTACCAGAAGCGAGTGTACGTGCTGCCGAAGAAGCTGGACGAGAAGGTGGCGCGGCTCCATCTGGAGAAGCTGGGTGTGAAGCTGACGACGCTCACGAAGCAGCAAGCCGACTACATCGGCGTGCCGGTGGATGGGCCGTTTAAGGCGGAGCACTATCGATACTAACAGGCTTCCAGACTGGCTTTCGACGACCCGCCGCTGCTGTTGGC
>JAXDPC010000043.1:0-8854 GCA_034668525.1 Sphingomonadales bacterium | reverse complement strand
CAGCGGCTCGATCGCGGGCATCCTTTCCTCGGCCTCGCGGAACGAACGGCGGAACTCGCCGCCCGGATCGGCGACCGTTTCGCCGGTGCTGCGCAGATGGTCCCAGTCGAACCCGTCGGGAAGGGCGTCGCGGGAGGCGCCGTCCATCAGCGCGCCCCTTCCGCTGGTCCAGGATGGATGGTCTTGCCGTCCGTCATCGCTCTCGCCCCGACTCGCGCCTGCAAGTCATTGACGGACATAGCCTCGCCCGGCGCCGCGCGTCCACACCTTCGCCGCGCCGGCGCGGCGTCGGGAGGGGGAAACGTCAGGGAATGGTGGTCGGACGGTGGAAAGGGGAAGGCATCCCGACAACGGGAACGCTTCGCCGCGGCGGCAGGCGAGCAGAGCTAGGCGGCCGCCCGCAGCATCCCGGCGACGCTTTTAGTTGACAGGTTCCGAGTCGACGCTTAAAAGCGTCACATGATCACGGTCCAGAGAACCGGAGCCTTCGACGGGTGGCTGAAGAGCCTGACCGACGACCTTGCTCAGGACGCGATCACCACGCGGATCACGCGCATCCAATCAGGCCTGCTTGGCGACACAAAGTCGGTGGGGAAGAAGGTGGGCGAGTTCCGGATCGACGTAGGACCGGGATATCGGCTCTACTACACCAAGCGTGAGCAGACGATTATCCTCCTGCTGTGCGGCGGGACAAAGAAGACCCAAGCGGCCGACATCAAGACCGCCGAAGCGATGGCAGCGGCCCTGAGCATGCCGAGGCCGCAGCCCAGGAAGAAAGGGAAGCAATCGTAACGCTCATCAGGGCCATGGAGGGCCAGGTAACGATGACCGAAGCCAATCTCGATCCGGCCGCGCTCGAAGTGCGTGACTTCGACGCCGCCGACTATCTCGGGCGCGAAAGCTCCCAGATCCATCTCCTTCGCGATGCCGTGGAGAGCGGCAACGCTCACTATCTCGCGACCGCGATCGGCGCCGTAGCGCGCGCGCGCGGCTTGAGCCGACTCGCCCGTGAGACAGGAATCAAGCGGCAGACGCTCAACAAGTCGTTCGGCCCGCAGGGCAACCCGACGCTGGAGACCCTGATGGCCGTGCTGACCGCGCTCGGCCTTGAGATCGACTTTCGCATTAAAGAGCCAACTTACCAGCGGGAGTTCTTGGAGGCCCAACTATGACTATGACAGCTGACGGGGCGGCAACAGTGCCCGTCGGCAGTGCCAGCCACGTCGGCTTTTTCCTCGGTGCCTAGCACGGGCGGGACTTTTATCGGAGGCTCGGAGTTGGCGATTCGAGGATTGCCGAGATAGTTGGGCGGATGAAATACAACTATCCTGAGCATCATGCCAAGAGTCTCAATGCCGCACTGAAGCTTGTTCGGTATCTGAAGAGGTCGGGCAAGTATGACCTTTTCCGGGGACAGACGCACGCCTTCCCGCTCTGCCCCACCATCGCCCGCAGCCCGTCCCCGCCCCCGCCTCAGCCCCGGAACGCCAGCCTGAAGCTCCCCCACAGCAGGGCCAGGATCGCCGCGCTGATGATCGCGCCCCAGAACCAATAAGGCAGGAGCAGGACGTCCGCGATGGCGGCGGTGTCCGATCGCTGCAACTCGCCGCCGACATGTCCGCCCGGGCTGAACAGATAGTCGAACTGCCGCCACGCGCTGATCGCCGCCTGGACGCCGAGGAGCTGAATGACGAAGCGCTGCCAGCGGGGAGGTCCGCGCATCGCGACCACGCCGATCGCCATCCCGAGGGCAGGGAGGACCAGCCAGCCCGTCAGCGACCGCACCCAGACCAAGGTGGACACGATCAGCGCGACGCCCAGCACCGTCAGCGCGTTGCGCGAGGCGGCGGGAGAGCGCGAGCAGAGGATCAGCAAAGCTCCCGCGACCGCCGGTCCGAGCGGCCCGCTCGCCGCGACCATAGCATCGGTCAGCCCGTAGCCGTCGGCAGGGCGCAGCGACAGAGCGACGCCCGAACCGTCGGCGAAGATCAGCAGGCGTTCGAACCCCCGGCCGGCGAGCATCGCGGCGATGCCATGGCCCATTTCATGAAACCAGGTCGCCAATATCGTGAAAGGATAGAGCAGGAGGCTGCCGAGCCTGGTCTGCCACAGCAGGATCGAGGCGAGCGCGATCCCCAGCAGCAGGGCGACGCGCTGTCTTTGATCCTGGCCGGCGAGGCTGCTCGACATCGCGGGTTCCAATCGAAGCGGTTGACCGGCTTGGGGACCTGGGCGTCAGGGGCGTTTGGTGGGCTTGCTGCGCTTGATAGCCGCTGTTCCCATTCTCGACCATGGGCTCGCTCGCGCGGCTGGTTCTCGGCTGTCCCCCTCCAGGGCGCTCGAAAGCGGCGGTCTGGCCGACGCGAGGAAATGGTGCCGCTTAACGGACTCGAACCGTTGACCCCATCATTACGAATGATGTGCTCTACCAGCTGAGCTAAAGCGGCTTATCCGGGTCGGTGCGGCCCCTATCAGCGGGCCGGGACGATGACAAGGCGAACGCCCGGCCGCGGGCCGCCCCTATTTCGATCCTCTTAACCTTATTTCAACCGCGCCCCGCCACTGTGCCCGCTCGCAGTGGGGCAGCTGAAGGCACGAGCATGGACAGTTACCGCGGCTTCGAGGAAGAGGCCTATGCCGTCCAGGACGACGAGCCGGCGATCGAGGCGCCGCCCGAGATCGGCGTCGACGAGCGCCGCATGCATGTCCGCGCCTACAATCATTGGGTGTCTTTGCTCGACGGCCGCCCCTATCCCCTGATCGCCGATCTCGACCCCGCCAACATCGAGGATTTCGGTCCGCACAGCGTGCTGCTCGATTTCTCGGGCAACAGCGACGATCCCGAAGTCTGCTTCCTCGGCCGCTCGCTGCGCGCCGAGTGCGGGCTCGATTCGAACATCCGCCGGATCAGCGAGGTGCCCGCGCGCTCCTTGCTGTCGCGGCTCACCGACCATTATCTCCAGATCATCGGCAATTGCGCGCCGATCGGCTTCGAGGCCGAATATCTGAACCGCCGCGGCGTCAACACGCTCTATCGCGGGATCCTGATGCCGCTGTCCTCGGACGGCGAGGCGATCGACTTCATCTACGGCGTGATCAACTGGAAGGAGCTGGCCGACAGCGAGACCGCGACCGAGATCGCCGCCGCCGTCGATCGCGCCGCCGCCGCGGCGCCGGTGATCGCCGACTGCCCGGTCTGGGCCGACGGGCCCAATGCCGAAATGCCCGAGGCCGCCTGCGAAACCGCGGCGGAGGACGAATCGACGCTCAGCCTGTGGCCCGAGAGCGAAAGTGGCGCGGCGGAAGCCGAACCGGCGCTCGGCGCCGACGCCGGCCTCGGCGACCGCTTGTCGCACGCCCGCCAGAGCGCCGAGGCGGCGCGCTCCGCCGACCATCGCAGCCGCGGCGCCCTCTATCGCGCGCTCGGCGACGCCTATGATTTCGCGCTCGCCGCCGAGGCCGAGCCCGCCGATTATGCCGAATTGCTCGATGATGCCGCGATCAAGGCGCAGGCGCGGGCGCCGATGACCCCGGTCGTCAAGCTCGTCTTCGGCGCCGACTACGACAAGACCCGCCTCGCCGAGTTCGCCGCCGCTCTGTCCTGGGCGCGGCGCGAGGACCTGCCGCAGGGCAGCTTCGCCGCGACCCTCGAAGCGGAGCCCGGCGGGCTCAAGGCGATCGTCCGCGCCGAGCGCCAGGCGAAGCGGCCCGAGCCGAAGCCCGATCCGATCGAGGAAGCGCGGGCGCGCCTGCGCGAAGCGGGGCCGCTCGGCTTCGTCGATCTCGCGGTCGAGGGCGAGGGCGAGTTCGTCCTGTTCGTCGCGCGCCGCGAAGCGGATGGCCGCATCGCCCTCGTCGCCTCGCTCGACGACCCGGCGACCGTCGACCGCGCCGTCCGCAAGGCCGCCGCCTGATTCTGTTGCGGCGCCCCGCGTGCCGCGCCCATAGAAGCGAATGCGCATCCTCGTCACCGGGGCCGCCGGGCTGATCGGCAGCGGCGTCGCGTCGCTGCTGCGCCGCGATCATGACGTGACGGGCCTCGACGCGCGTCCCGGGCCCGAAGTCCACATGATCGCCGATATCCGCGATCCCCTCAGCCTCGCCGGCTTCGACGCGGTGATCCACGTCGCAGCGCTGCACGCGCCGCATGTCGGCGAGGCTTCGGACGCGGAATTCCGCGGCGTCAACGTCGGCGCCACCGCGCGCCTGCTCGACGCGGCGCTCGCCGCCGGAGTCTCGCGGTTCGTCTTCACCAGCACCACCTCGCTCTACGGCCGCGCGCTGGAGCCCGCCGACGGCCGCGCCGCCTGGATCGACGAAGTGGTCGAGCCGCAGCCGCGCGACATCTATGACGAGACCAAGCTCGCCGCCGAGGCATTGGTGCGCGCGGCGGGCCTCCCCGGCGCGATCCTGCGCATGTCTCGCTGCTTCCCCGAGCCGCTCCCGGAGATGGCGCTCTACCGCCTGTACCGCGGCATCGACCGCCGCGATGTCGCCCGCGCCCACGTCCTGGCGCTGGAAGCCGACGGCGGGACCTATGTCATCAGCGCGCCGACGCCCTTCCTGCCGGAGGATCGCGAGACGCTCGTGGCCGACGCTCCCGCGGTGCTGCGCCTGCGCGCGCCCGAGGTCGCCGCCCGCTTTGAGCAGCTCGGCTGGCCGCTGCCGCCCACGATCGGCCGCGTCTACGATCCCGCCAAAGCGGCAGCCGCGCTCGGCTTCGCCGCCCGTTACGGCGCCCTCCCGGCCCTCGACGGAGATTGCGACCCCGCTCCGGTCTAGACCGGCTGCCGCGACTCGTACGCCGAAAGCCGGAAGCCCCGCGCGGGACGCCGCGCCGGCTATGCCGGCTATTGGGTGCGCGGCTGGCGGCGCGCCCTCAGCTCAGCCTGCCCGGAGCGATAGGGATCCTGGACTCTGGGCGAATCGGAGGGGACGCCGTTGCAGGCGGCCTCGATCAACAGCCAGATGGTGGACTGGGGCTCCGCCTCTACCGGCCCGTCGGCGCCGATACGGTCGAGCACCTGGTCGCCGCCATAGAATGTGCGCTCCAGGTGGCGGTACCGCCCGGGCGGGCAATCCGCTTCGATCAGCGCGCGGGCATTGTCCATGCCTGAACGCGTCGGCACTTCCGAGACGAGCACCAGCCGGAACGTCACCACGGGGCCTTCCCTCGTGACGCTGTCATAGTCGACGAAGCCGGCCAGGCTGAGGCCGTATTCGGCGC
The DNA here is from genome assembly GCA_034668525.1 of Sphingomonadales bacterium. Lineage (GTDB taxonomy): Bacteria > Pseudomonadota > Alphaproteobacteria > Sphingomonadales > Sphingomonadaceae > Allosphingosinicella. Next base: position 3,627 of record JAXDPC010000043.1, on the reverse strand, counting down.
CGATGTCGCCATTGACGGTCACGAGCCGCCAGTCCGCCGCGGCGGCGGCCGACGGCCAGGCGGCCAGTGCGCAGGCGAGAAGGATCGAGAATTTCATCGCGAGCTCCCCAGGAGTCGGCGGGCATCGTAGCACGATGCCCACGATACCCTAATCGGCTGCCTCGGCGCCATGCCCTCGCGGACGACGCTTGGAGCGGAAAGGCGCTCATGGCCCGCCGCCGCATCTGCGCCCGCGGCCGCCCGCCAGTCTTGCCTCTCCGGCGCGCCGGGAGCATAGGGCGCCGCGAGAGCCGACGGCCCCCTCCCGCCGTCCGAGCGCCAGGAGCCTTCTATGACTGCCGACATTGCTGCCGGATCCTCCGTCGCTTCGGCGGAAAGCGACGGCGGCAACAAGTCCGGCCAGGCCGACCCGCGTCTGATCGACGCGCTCTCCAACGCCTTGTGCAACGGCGCCCTGCCCGGCGAGCTTGCCGGCTTCGACGGCGAGGAATGCCGCAAGGCCGCCGAGTTCATCGCCGCCTGCGCGGGCCGCCGGCCGCCGGGAATCGCGCTGGTCCGCCTCGAATCCGCCGGCGGCCAGGTCGGCCACCGCCGCATGCGCATCTGCATCGCCAACGACGACATGCCCTTCCTGGTGGATTCGGTCGCCAACGCGATCGCCGGCCGCGGCCTGGTCATCCACCGCCTGCTCCATCCCGTGGTCTGCGTCGAGCGCGACGCGAGCGGCTGCCTGCAGGCGGTCGAGCCGCTCTGCGACGACGAGCGCCGCCGGGAATCGATCATGTATATCGAGGTGGACCGCGTCGACGCGCGCGAGCGGCGCGAGCTCGTCGCCTACCTCCACCGCGTCCTCGCCGACGTCCGCGCCGCCGTCACCGACTGGCGGGCGATGCAGGCGCGGATGCGGGAGGATGCCGATGCGATCTCCGACCCCGAGGGCGCCGAGCTGCTGCGCTGGTTCGCGGGCGGTGCGATGACCCTGCTCGGCTACCATGTCGAGCGCCCGGGCGAGCCGTCGAGCCAGGCGCTCGGCCTGTTCCGGCTGCCCGGCGATCCGACCGACGAGGGCGGCTGCGGCGGCGCGATGCGTTATTTCGAGCAAGGCGGCGCCGAGCCGCTGCTCGCCAAGGCCGACCGCAAGTCGACCATCCACAGAAGGGTGCCGCTCGACCTCATCGTCCTGCCGGTGCGGGAAAAGGGCGAGGTCACGGGCATCGGAGTTCATGCCGGGCTCTGGACCAGCGAGGCGCTGAACCAGCCGGCCGATGAAGTGCCCCTGCTCCGCCGCCGTCTCGCCGAGCTCGAGGCCGAATTCCATTTCGACCCCAACGGTCATAGCGGCAAGGCCCTGCGCCACGCGATGAGCGCGCTGCCGCCCGATCTGCTGATCAGCCTATCGCCGGAAGACGTGCGCGCGCTGGTGATGACGGCGATGTCGCTGGCCGACCGCCCGCGGCCGACCTTGCTGCTCGCCCGCAGCGCGCTCAAGGGCCATCTCTTCGCCTTCGTCTGGCTGCCGCGCGACGAGCTGACCACGCGCCGCCGCACCGATATCGGCGACATGATCGAGCAGGCTACGGACGGCAAGCTCACCAACTGGTCGGTCGAGCTCGGCGAAGGCGACCTCGCTCTGGTGCGCTACACCTACGACATGGACGCCGCCCGGCCGCTCCCCGACGTCGCCGAGCTCGACCGCCGGCTGGTCGACATGGTGCGCGGCTGGGAGCCGAGCGTCGAGGAGGCGCTGGGGTCGATCGTCGGCACCGCGCGCGCGACCCGGCTCGCGCTCAGCTACATGGACGATTTCCCGGAAGGCTACCGGATCCGCACCGGCCCGGGCGAGGCGGCGCAGGACGTGCTGCGCATCTGCGCGCTCGACGGCGCCGCCGCCCGCGACGCGCGCCTGTTCCGCAAGGAGGAGGACGGCGCCGGCCGGCTCCACCTCAAGACCTACCGGCTCGCCGCTCTGATCCCGCTGTCCGAGGCGGTGCCGGTGTTCGAGAATTTCGGCTTCCGCGTGCTCGAGGAGGTGCCGACCGCGCTCGATTCCGGCGACCTCGGCTACATCCACGATTTCGCCCTGGAGACTCCGCGCGGCGGCGACGCCGCCGATGTGATGAAGCGCGCCCGGCTGGTCGAGCGGGCGATCGCGGCAGTGCTCGAAGGGCGCGCCGAGAACGATCCGTTCAATCAGCTGATCGTCTCCGCCGGGCTGCAGCCGCGCGAAGTCGTGCTGTTCCGCGCCTGGTTCCGCTATCTGCGCCAGATCGGCCTTTCCTATTCGATGGTGACGGTGGTCGAGGCGCTGCGCCGCGCCCCCGACGTCACCGGCAGCCTGATCGCTCTGTTCGACGCGATGCACGACCCGGCCTTCGAAGGGGAGCGCGAGGATGCGGTGAAGGCTGCCGAGCGCAGGATCGACCGCGGCCTCGGCAACGTGGCGGCGATCGACGAGGACCGCATTCTGCGCCTGTTCCGCGCCGTCATCGGGGCGACGCTGAGGACCAACGCCTTCGCACCCGCCGCCGCCGAGGCGCTCGCCTTCAAGCTCGACAGCGCCGGCATCCCGGGGCTTCCGGCGCCGGTGCCCTGGCGCGAGATATGGGTTTATTCCCCGCGGGTCGAGGGCATCCACCTGCGCGGCGGCCCGGTGGCGCGCGGCGGCCTCAGATGGTCCGACCGGCGCGACGACTTCCGCACCGAGATCCTCGGGCTGATGAAGGCGCAGCTGGTCAAGAATGCGGTGATCGTGCCGACCGGCGCCAAGGGCGGTTTCTATCCCAAGCAGCTGCCGCCGGTCTCCGACCGGGACGCCTGGCTCGCCGAGGGCACCGAAAGCTACCGCATCTTCATCCGGTCGCTGCTTTCGGTGACCGACAACCTCGTCGAGAACGAGGTCGTCCACCCGAAGCAGATCGTCGTGCGCGACGGGGAGGATCCCTATTTCGTGGTCGCCGCCGACAAGGGCACGGCGAGCTTTTCCGATGTCGCCAACAGCCTGGCGGTGTCGGCGGGCTTCTGGCTGGGCGACGCGTTCGCCAGCGGCGGGAGTCAGGGCTACGACCACAAGGCGATGGGGATCACCGCTCGCGGCGCGTGGGTCTGCGTCCAGCGCCACTTCCGCGAGATGGGCGTCGACGTCCAGACCCACCCGATCACCGTGGCCGGCGTGGGCGACATGTCGGGCGACGTGTTCGGCAATGGCATGCTGCTGTCCAAGGCGGTCAAGCTCGTCGCCGCTTTCGACCACCGCCACATCTTCATCGACCCGAGCCCTGACACCGCGGCCTCGTTCGCCGAGCGCGAGCGCCTGTTCAAGCTGCCGCGCTCGTCGTGGGCTGACTACGACACGAGCTTGATTTCTGCAGGCGGCGGCGTCTACTCGCGCGCCGCGAAGTCGATCCCGCTGTCCGCCCAGGTCAAGCAGCGTCTGGGCATCACGTCCTCGGCCACGTCGATGTCCCCGCCCGAGCTCCTGCGCACCATCCTCGGGGGCTCCGTGGACCTGCTGTGGAACGGCGGCATCGGCACCTACGTCAAGGCCAGCACCGAGACTCACGCCGAGGTCGGCGACAAGGCCAACGATTCGATCCGGGTCGATGGCGCCGATCTGCGCGCCCGGGTTGT
>JAXDPC010000042.1:0-22634 GCA_034668525.1 Sphingomonadales bacterium | reverse complement strand
AGCGACGAAGCAATCCAGCGGGAGCTGCGCGCTGCTCCGCCGCCCCCTGGATTGCTTCGCTGCGCTCGCAATGACGGTGGAGGGTGGCAAGTCGCCGCCTGGCTCGCTATCTGCGCGCGATGAGCGAAGCCGATCCGATCGCGGTCCCCAAGCAGCGCAAGCCCGACTGGATCCGGGTCAAGGCGCCGACCAGCGTCGGCTTCGCCGAGACCAGGAAGCTGATGCGCCGCCTGAACCTCGCCACCGTGTGCGAGGAGGCGGCCTGCCCGAACATCGGCGAGTGCTGGACCAAGAAGCACGCGACGGTGATGATCCTCGGCGACACCTGTACGCGGGCCTGCGCCTTCTGCAACGTCAAGACCGGCATGCCCCGCGCCGTCGATCCGCTCGAGCCCGAGCATGTCGCCGTCGCCGCCGCCGAGCTCGGGCTGGAGCATATCGTGATCACCTCGGTCGACCGCGACGATCTGCCCGACGGCGGCGCGAGCCAGTTCGTGCGCGTGATCGAGGCCCTGCGGCGCAATACGCCTTCGACCACGATCGAGATCCTGACGCCGGATTTCCGCAACAAGCCCGAAAGCGCGGTCGCGGCGATCGTCGCCGCGCGGCCCGACGTGTACAACCATAATCTGGAGACGGTCCCGCGCCTGTATCCGACCATCCGGCCCGGCGCGCGCTATTATGCCTCGCTGCGCCTGCTGGAGAGCGTCAAGCGGCAGGATCCGTCCATCTTCACCAAGTCGGGCGTGATGGTCGGGCTCGGGGAGGAGCGGCTCGAGGTCCACCAGGTGATGGACGACATGCGCTCGGCCGACGTCGATTTCCTGACCATGGGCCAGTATCTCCAGCCGACCCCGCGCCACGCGAAAGTGCAGGAGTTCGTGACGCCGGCGGCCTTCTCCGCCTACGCGGCGATCGCGCGCGCCAAGGGCTTCCTGCTGGTCGCCGCGAGCCCGCTCACCCGCTCGAGCTACCACGCCGGCGACGACTTCGCGAAGATGCGGGCGGCGCGGGAAGCCAAGCTCGCCGCGGTGCGTTGAGGCGGCGATGCCGCGCCATACCGAGACCCGCAACATCTGCTACTCGCCCGAACAGATGTTCGACATGGTGGCCGATGTCGGCCGCTACCAGGAGTTCCTGCCCTGGGTGGCGGCGACGCGGGTCCGCTCGGACAGCCCGAACCTGATGATCGCCGACCTCGTCGTCGGCTTCAAGGCGCTCAAGGAGACCTTCACCTCGCGCGTCACCAAGGAGCGCCCGAACGGGCTCACCGTCGATTATATCGAGGGGCCGCTCAAATATCTCCACAACAGCTGGCGGTTCGAGCCGGACGGAAAGGGCGGCACCGACATCCATTTCTGCGTCGACTTCGCGTTCAAGAGCCGCATCTTCGAGAGCCTCGCCGGTCAGATGTTCGACCGGGCGCTGCGGCGGATGATCGGCGCGTTCGAGACGCGCGCGCACGATCTCTACGGCGACTGCGAGCAGAGCGCCGCCTGATCCTCCCCATGCAGCGCATGGGGAGGGGGACCACATGAAATGTGGTGGAGGGGTAACTGGCGCCGAGGCTTCGAAGAACCGCACCCGAATCGCTGAGGGTCGGCCTTCTACCCCTCCACCAAGCTACGCTTTGTCCCCCTCCCCATCGCGCTGCGACGGGGAGGAATTCAGGGGAGCAGCAGCTCCAGCGCGCAGAGCGCCGCCTGAAGCCGCACCCCGCCACGGCCGAGGTCGCCGAAATCGCGCTGGTCCGCGACGATCTCCTTCGGATCCTCGCCGCGCAGCGCCCTGGCGAAGACGACGGTTCCCACCGGCTTTCGCGCGCTGCCGCCGCCGGGGCCGGCGATGCCGGTGATGGCGACCGCCACGTCCGCCCGGGTGCGGCTTAGCGCCCCCTGCGCCATGCCCCAGGCGACCGCGACCGAGACGGCCCCGAACGTGTCGAGCACGTCCTCGCTGATCCCGAGCAGGGCGATCTTGGCGCGGTCCGAATAAGTCACGAAACCGCCCTCGAACACGTCCGAGGAGCCGGGGATCTCGGTCAGGGCGGCGGCGACCAGGCCGGCGGTGCAGCTCTCGGCGACCGCGATGCGGCGGCCGGCGGCGCGGTTGGCCTCGACGACCTTGCGCGCCGCCGCGACCAGCCCGGCCGGCAGGCAGAAGTCGCGGACCTCGCTCATTCGCGGCAGATCGGCGGCGCGTCCTCGCCGGCTTCGGCGGCGGCGAGGCCCAGGGCGGCTGCGAACGCCTGGGCGATGTTCGAGGCCGGCAGCGGCGCGAGCGCCTCGAGCAGATCGCTCGCGGCGCGGCATCTCGGCGCATCGAGCGACGCGGCGAGGCCGGCGCTGAGCACGTCGATCATCCGGTCGGGATCCTGGCCGGGCGCCGGTTCCACCTGGCCGGTCAGCGCCGCCATCGTCCGCACCGCGGCGGCGCGATCGGCGGCGGTCTCGTTCCGCAGGCGCTGCGACAACGTCCCTGCGCCGCCGCCCAGATAGGCGCCGGCGGGAAGGCCCGGCCCGCATTGGCGCGCAGCGGCGTCGATCAGCGAGGGCAGCATCGCGACCGCGAGCTGCCCGGCGCGCGCCCGCGGCAGGCATTCCTCTTGGGCTGCTCCCGCCTGGCCGGCGATCAACAAGGCCGCGGCGGCAATCGACTTGATCATAGATCCTCCAGGACGCGGATCGTGGCGACCGCCTGCGCCGCCACGCCTTCGCCGCGGCCGACGAAGCCGAGCCGCTCCGTCGTCGTCGCCTTGATGCTAACCGCCTCAAAAGGCAGGCGCAACAAGGCCGCTACGCTGGCGCGGATCGCCTCGCGGTGCGGCCCGATCCGCGGCGCCTCGCAGATCAGGGTGACGTCGACATGGTCGATCCGGCCGCCGCGCGCCTCGACCAGCGCGCGGGCATGCTCGATGAAGATCGAGGAGGCGGCGCCGCGCCATCGCGGGTCGGACGGCGGGAAATGGTCGCCGATGTCGCCGGCGGCGATCGCGCCGAGGATCGCGTCGGTGATCGCGTGGAGGACGACGTCGGCGTCGCTGTGGCCCTTGAGGCCGCGATCGTGGGGGACGCGCACGCCGCCGAGCCAGAGGCAGTCCCCTTCCGCAAAGGCGTGGACGTCGAAGCCGAGCCCGGTGCGGCCGACCAGGCGGCGGGCGAGGCGCTCCTCGGCGCAGGCGAAATCCTCCTCCCAGGTGAGCTTGTCGAGCGCGGGATCGCCGGCGACCGTCGCGACCTCGATGCCGGCGGCGCGGGCGATCTGGGCGTCGTCGGTGGTGATCCCCCCGGACCAGGCGCGGTGCGCGGCGAGGATCGCGTCGAAGCGGAACGCCTGCGGGGTCTGAACGCGGACCAGATTTTCCCGGGCCACGGCCTCGAGCGCGCTGCCGGCCCGGGCAAGCGTATCGGTGACCGGCAACACCGGCACGGCCGCAGGGCTCGTCTCCAGCGCTGCCAGCAGCCGGGCGACGACCGCCCGGGGCAGGAAGGGGCGGGCCGCGTCGTGGATCAGCACGAATTCGGCGCCGCCCTCGGCCGCGATCGCTTCCAGGCCGGCGCGGACCGAATCCTGCCGCTCGGCGCCGCCGGTCACCGGCGGGGGAAGGGAGAGGTGCCTCGTCGCCGCGACGAACAGCGCATCCTGCCCCTCGCCGACGACGACCCGGACCGCGCCGCAGCCGGCACGCCGCAGATGCTCGACCGCATGCGCGAGCACCGCTTTGCCGCCGACGGTGCGATATTGCTTGGGCATGGCGCCGCCGGCGCGGCTGCCGCTGCCCGCCGCCACCAGCAATGCCATTGTCCGCGCGCCCGTCGCCATGGCGCCCGCCTAGCCGAGCCCAACCTTGCCCGCCAGCGGCTTTGCCCTTATCTCGCGCCGTTCCATGACAGCCGTGAAGCCCATCTCCGTCGGCCCCGTCCGCATCGAAGCGCCGGTCATCCTGGCGCCGATGACCGGCGTCACCGACCGGCCGTTCCGGCGGATCGTGAAGCGCTACGGGGCCGGGCTCACCGTGACCGAGATGATCGCGAGCCAGGCGATGATCCGCGAGACCCGCCAGTCGCTGCAGAAGGCGGCCTGGGACCCGATCGAGGATCCGGTCTCGATGCAGCTCGCCGGCTGCGCGCCGGTCGAGATGGCCGAGGCCGCGAAGCTCAACGAGGACCGCGGCGCCGCGATCATCGACATCAACATGGGCTGCCCGGTCAAGAAAGTGGTCAATGGCGATGCCGGCTCGGCGTTGATGCGGGACCTCAAGCTTGCCGCAGAAATTATTGATTCAACGGTGAAAGCCGTCAAGGTCCCGGTCACGCTCAAGATGCGGATGGGCTGGGACCACTCGTCCCTCAACGCGCCCGCGCTTGCCCGCATCGCCGAGGATCTCGGCATCCGCATGATCACCGTCCACGGCCGCACGCGCTGCCAGATGTACAAGGGGGAGGCCGACTGGGCCTTCGTCCGCCAGGTGAAGGACGCGGTCCGCCTGCCGGTGATCGTCAACGGCGACATCTGCTCGATCGACGATGCCGCGGCGGCGCTGGCGCAGTCGGGCGCCGACGGCGTCATGATCGGCCGCGGCGCCTATGGACGGCCCTGGCTGCTCGGCCAGGTGATGCACTGGCTGAAGACGGGCGTCCGCGTGCCCGACCCGAGCATCGACGAGCAGTTCGCGATCATCTCCGAGCAATATGAGGCGATGCTCGCCCATTACGGCGCCGAAAACGGGGTCAACATCGCCCGCAAGCATGTCGGATGGTACACCAAGGGCCTTCACGGCTCGGCCGAATTCCGCAATGCTTTCAACAAGGAAGCGGACCCGACCTTCGCCCGTTCGTTGTTGCGCGCCTTCTACGCGCCCTGGCTCTCGAAAGCCGCCGCCTGAGCCGTTTCGGACGCCCGGACGGCGCTCGGTCGCGGCGGGCCGAGCACATGAGTGTGTTCTTTATGCCACAACCTTGTGCTAGATCGGGCCGGTGAACGCCGAGACCCCGATCAGCGTCGAGACGCGGCCGCGCTGGAGGCGGCGGATCTCGGTCGTGCTGCGCCGCAGCCGCCTGATTCCCCTAGTGGAAGCGGCGGCCTTGCTCGGACTCATCGCGGCGGTCATCGGCACCTATTTCGTGACGCGGGGCGGGCGCCCGGATTCTCCGATCACGCCCGCCACCGTCGCCGCGCTGCTGGTGGCGATCCTGGTCCCGGCCATGGCGCTGATGGTGCTGGTCGCGCGGCGCTTCGCGATCCGCCGCGCGGCCCGGGCCGGTCTCGGGGGGCGGGGCCGCCTCCACGTCAGGCTGGTCGCGATCTTCTCGATCATCGCCAGCGTCCCGACCCTGCTGGTGGTCGTGTTCGCCTCCTTGCTGTTCCAGGGCGGAATGCAATTCTGGTTCTCGGACCGCGCCGAGACGGTGCTCGACAGCGCGCGCGACGCCTCCGAAATCTATCTGCGCGAGCATCGGGAGCGGATCCAGCTCGACGTCCAGACCATGGGTGCCGACATGGTCGACCGGATCAACCGCTTCGGGCTCGAAAGCGAGGATTTCTACGGCGACCTGCTCTACCAGACCGCGGCCCGGCAGGTGGCCGAATCGGCGATCATCACCCTCGATCCGATGGGGCGGCAGCATCGCCGGGTGGAGTGGAACCCGGACCGCCGGCCGATCGGCGAGCAATTGTCGCGCGACATGCTGATCGCGCTTCCTGCCGGGCAGGTCCATGTCGCCCAGCCCAGCCGCGATCGCGTCGAGGCCGTCGTCCGGCTCGATCCGCAGGCGGCCATCTACCTGTACGCGGCCCGGGCGGTCTCGCCGGACGCGATCACCACCCTCGCCAATGCCCGCGACGCCGCGAGCCAGTACCGGCGGACGCTGGAGAGCGCGCGCCGGCTGCAGCTGCGCTTCAATGCGATCCTGCTCCTGGTCTCGCTGCTGATCGTCGGGATCTCGATCTGGATCGCGCTGACGCTGGCGGACCGGCTGGTCCGCCCGGTCGGCAACCTGCTCGACGCCGCCCGGCGCGTCACCGCCGGCGACCTCTCGGCGCGGGTGCCCTCGTCGCGGGTGAACGACGAGGTCGGCACGCTCGGCAACGCCTTCAACCGGATGACCCGGCGGCTCGAAGAGCAGACCGGCGCCCTGGTCTCCGCCAACCGCCAGCTCGACAGCCGCCGGGCCTTCATCGAGGCCGTGCTGTCCGGAGTCACGGCGGGCGTGATCTCGGTGGACGATGCCCACGCCGTGCGGCTGATCAACAGCTCGGCCGAGGCCCTGCTCAGGACGGGCAGCGAGAGCCCGGTGGGAAGGAAGCTGGCCGAGCTCGCGCCCGAGCTCGACCGCCAGCTCGAGGCCGAGGAGCGCGAGGAGATCATCCAGCTCGCTCTGCGCGGCGAGACGCGGACGCTCGCCGTGAAGACGGTCAAGGTCGAAGGCGGCCACGTCCTCACCTTCGACGACATCACCGACCAGCTGATCGACCAGCGCCGCGCCGCCTGGTCCGACGTCGCCCGGCGCATCGCCCACGAGATCAAGAACCCGCTGACGCCGATCCAGCTCGCCGCCGAGCGCCTCCAGCGGCGCTACGCCGGCGAGATCAAATCCGATGGCGGCACCTTCGAGCGCCTGACCGGGACGATCGTCCGCCAGGTCGGCGACCTCAGGCGGATGGTCGACGAATTCTCCTCCTTCGCGCGCATGCCCAAGCCGGTGTTCCGCGAGGAAGCGGTGGTGGATGTCGCGCGGCAGGCCTTGTTCCTGCACGAGGTCGCCCACCCGGAAATCGCGTTCGAGCTGCACGCGCCGGATCCCTCGCCTCTGCTGGTCTGCGACCGCCGCCTGCTCGGCCAGGCGCTGACCAACATCGTCAAGAATGCGGTCGAGGCGATCCAGCAGAAGCGGGACGAGCAGAAGGAGGGGGCGGCCGCGCCGCGCGAGCGCATCGCGGTGCGGATCGCCGAGGCCGGGGGCGAGCTCAGCTTCGAGGTCGCCGACACCGGGATCGGCCTTCCCGCCGACCGCAGGAACCTGACCGAGCCCTATATGACCACCCGGGCCAAGGGCACCGGGCTCGGCCTCGCCATCGTCAAGAAGATCGTCGAGGAGCATTTCGGCCGCATCGAGTTCGCGGACGCGGACGGCGAACCGGGCGCGCGTGGGACGCGGGTGCGGATCGTGTTCGACGCGGCCGCGCTCGAGCGGCTCGGCGGTGGCCTGCGCTATCCCGAAGACAATGCAGCGAGTGGTTGAACCTATGGCTTTGGACATCCTCATCGTCGACGACGAACAGGACATCAGGGAGCTGGTCGCCGGCGTTCTCGAGGACGAGGGCTATTCGACGCGCACCGCTGCCGGCAGCGCCGAGGCGCTCGCCGCATTGGCGGACCGGCGCCCGTCCCTGATCCTGCTCGACGTCTGGCTGCAAGGCTCGAAGCTCGACGGGCTGCAGCTGCTCGAGGAGATCAAGCGCCGCGACGCCACCCTCCCGGTGCTGATGATCTCCGGCCACGGCAATCTCGACACCGCCGTCGCCGCCATCCGCCAGGGCGCCGTCGACTTCATCGAAAAGCCGTTCGAGGCCGGGCATCTGCTGCATCTTGTCGCGCGGGCGACCGAGACCGACCGCCTCCGGCGCGAGAATGAGAGCCTGAGGCAGCAGATCGGGCAGGAGATGGAGCTGACCGGCTCCAGCGTGGCGATCAACGCGGTGCGGGCGACGCTCAAGCGGGTGGCGCCGACCGGAAGCCGGGTGCTGATCACGGGGCCGGCCGGCGTCGGCAAGGAAGTGGCGGCGCGGCTGCTCCACAATTGGTCGCCGCGGGCGCGCGGGCCGTTCATCGTCGTCAGCGCGGCGCGGATGACGCCCGAGCGGGTCGAGGAGGAATTGTTCGGCGTCGAGGAGGGGGGCGAGCTCGCCCGGCCCGGCCTGCTCGAGCAGGCGCACGGCGGCACCCTCTTTCTCGACGAGATCGCGGACATGCCGATCCCGGCGCAGGCGAAGATCCTGCGCGTGCTCACCGACCAGAGCTTCAACCGCGTCGGCGGCCAGCGCATGGTCAGGGTCGACATGCGGGTCGTCTCCTCGACGGCGCGGACGCTTTCGGACGAGATCGCCGAGGGCCGCTTCCGCGAGGATTTGTTCTACCGGCTGAACGTGGTGCCGGTGCATTTGCCGGCGCTCGCCGACCGGCGCGAGGACATTCCGGAGCTGGTCGCCCGCTTCGCGGCCCGCTACGCCGCGGAGCAGCGGCTGCAGACGCCCGATTTCTCCGCCGACGCGATCGCCGCGCTCCAGGCCTATGATTGGCCGGGCAACGTCCGCCAGCTCCGGAACGTGATCGAGCGCACCATCATCCTCGCGCCGGGCGCGCGCGTCGGCTGCATCGAGATCGACATGCTTCCGCCCGAAATCCTGAACGAGCAGGCGAGCCTAAGCCCGGGCGAGGCGGTGAAGGCGATCATGGGCACGCCGCTGCGCGAGGCCCGCGAGACCTTCGAGCGCGAATATCTGAGGGTGCAGATCCGGCGTTTCTCCGGCAATATCTCCCGGACGGCGACCTTCATCGGCATGGAGCGCTCGGCCCTGCACCGGAAATTGAAGGCGCTCGGCCTCGGCGAGAGCCGCAACGAGGACAATGAATGAGGCGAGGGAAATGAGGCGGAGGCCGGCGAAACGATCTTGAACGCGGCCGGATCGGCGCTACCTCGGGGCTCGCCCCTGTGGAAAGGGCTCCCGCGCACAAGGAGAAGAGAGATGGCCGACAAGGTCAACAATCTCCAGGACCTGTTCCTGAACAGCCTGCGGCGGACCAAGACCCCGGTGACGATGTTCCTCGTGAAAGGGGTCAAGCTCCAGGGGATCATCACCTGGTTCGACAATTTCTCGGTGCTGCTGCGCCGCGAGGGCCAGGCGCAGCTGATCTACAAGCACGCCATTTCGACGATCATGCCGGCCCAGCCGATCGACCTGGGCGAGATCGAGGCCGCTTTCGCCGAGCAGATCGACAGGAAGAAGCCGGCCCTGCTCCAGGAGGTCTTCCTGAATGCCGTCCGCCGCTCGGGCGAGCCAGTGACCATGTTCCTCGTCAACGGCGTCATGCTCCAGGGCGAGATCGCGGCCTTCGACCTGTTCTGCATGCTCCTCCAGCGCGACCATCTGTCGCAGCTCGTCTACAAGCACGCCATCTCGACGGTGCAGCCCGAAAGCCCGATCAGCTTCATCGAGGCCCAGGACGAGGAGCAGCCCGCCTGAGCGCTGCGACACCCACCAACGACCCCGATTTCGCCCGCGGCGCCCGCGCCGTGATCGCCCTGCCGGACCTCGGCACCGGCGCGCGGCGCGACGTCGATGCGCGCCTGGACGAGGCGGCCGGGCTGGCCGAGGCGATCGGCATCTCGGTCGCGGAAAAGCTCCACTTCCGGATTCGCGGCGCCCGGCCCGCGACCCTGTTCGGCAAGGGCCAGACCGAAGCGATCGCCGCCGCCGTCGCCGAAGCGGAGGCCGAGCTGCTCGTCGTGGACGCCGCGATCACGCCGATCCAGCAGAAGAATCTGGAGACCGCGACCAAGGCCAAGGTGATCGACCGCACCGGCCTCATCCTCGAGATTTTCGGCGAACGGGCGGCGACCGCGGAGGGCCGGCTGCAGGTCGAGCTCGCCCATCTCGATTACCAGGCCGGGCGGCTGGTGCGGTCCTGGACCCACCTCGAGCGGCAGCGCGGCGGCTTCGGCTTCCTCGGCGGCCCGGGCGAGACCCAGATCGAGGCCGACCGCCGCCTGATCCGCGACCGCATGGCCAAGCTTCGCCGCGAGCTCGAGCAGGTCACCCGCACCCGCGCCCTCCATCGCACCCGCCGCCAGCGCGCGCCATGGCCGGTCATCGCCCTCGTCGGCTACACCAATGCGGGCAAATCGACCTTGTTCAACCGGCTCACCGAGGCGGAGGTGCTCGCCGAGGATTTGCTGTTCGCCACCCTCGATCCGACCATGCGCGAGTTCGACCTGCCCGGCTTCGACAAGGCGATCCTCTCGGACACGGTGGGCTTCATCTCCGAGCTGCCGACCCAGCTCGTCGCCGCCTTCCGCGCCACGCTGGAGGAGGTGATCTCGGCCGACATCATCGTCCACGTCCGCGACGTCTCCCACCCGGACAGCGACGCCCAGCGCGAGGACGTCGAACAGGTCCTCGCCGAGATCGGCGCCGGCGGGGCCAAGGGGGAGGGGGCCGGCGCGCCCGCGATCGAGGCGTGGAACAAGATCGACCTGCTCGACGGCGAGGCGCTCGACCGCGTCCGCGCCGAGGGCGAGCGCCGCGACAATGTCGTCCTGATCTCGGCGCTCACCGGCGAAGGCGTCGAGACCCTGCTCGAATGCGCGTCGCGCCACCTGCGGGAAGGCTCGGAAGTCCGCACCGTCCGGCTGCCGCTCGAGCAGGGCGAGGCGACGGCCTGGCTGCACGCGAACGGCGAGGTCATCGGCCAGAGCTTCGAATGCGGCGGCGAGGCCGAGATCGAAGTGCGCCTCTCCAAGGTGGACTGGGCCCGTTTCGCCGCGCGCTGGGGCAGCCGCGCCTAGAGCGCCTGCTTGGCGCGCTGCCAGAGCGCCTCAAGTGCTTCAATATCCATTGTGCTCAACGGCTTGTCGGCGATCTCTTCTACCTTGCGGAAGCGGCGTTCGAAGCGGGCGACGGCTTCGCGAAGCGCCGCTTCGGGATCGACGTCGCGGTGGCGGGCGTAGTTGACGACCGAGAAGAGGAGGTCGCCGATCTCGTGGACCAGCTCGTCCTGCGTCTGCGCGCTCTCGATCTCGGCCAGCTCCTCGTCGATCTTGGCGCGCGGCCCGCTCATGTCCGGCCAGTCGAAGCCGACCCGGGCCGCGCGGCGCTGGATCTTCTCGGCGCGCTTCAGCGCCGGCAGCGCCAAAGCGACATGGGCGAGGGCGCTCTTGTCCTCGCTGCCGCCGCGTTCCGCCGCCTTCAGCGCTTCCCAGCCGGGGCTGTCGTTTTCCTCTCCGAAAACATGCGGATGGCGCCGCACCATCTTGTCCGCAATGACGTCCAATACATTGTCGATATTGAACAATCCCAGCTCTTCGGCGATCCGCGCGTGGTAGACCACCTGGAGCTGGAGGTCGCCGAGCTCGTCGAGAAGGCCGGCCATGTCGCCGCGGGCGACAGCGTCGGCGACCTCATAGGCTTCCTCGATCGTGTACGGCGCGATCGTCTCGAAGCTCTGCACGCGATCCCAGGCGCAGCCGTTCACCGGATCGCGCAGCCGCCGCATGATCGCGACGAGGTAATCGAGGCCGGAGGGCGCCCCCTCAGCGGCCATCTTTGAGTCCGATAATATACATTATGTAAAATACCTCTAGGGGCGGAGGACCAATATCCTCCCTTCCACGCTCCAGCTCGAGAGCGACGAGAGGAAGTTCATCCCGATCACGTTCATGTCGCCGAACGCCTCGGAAATGTGGACGGCGACGTCGCGCCGTTCGATCGTGCCGACCTTCAGCGATTCCGCCTGCCCGCGCTGCACGGCGACGATGCCGTTGGCGGTGCGCACCATCGCCGGGAACGCGCTGCTCGGCGCGATCCCGGCGCGCTCGGCGACCTCGCGCGAGATGCTGGTGGTGGTGGCGCCGCTGTCGATCAGGAAGCGGACCGGCGCGCCGTTCAATTCGGCGTCGACCCAGAAATGGCCGTCTCCGGAGCGCCGGACCCGCAGCTCCTCGCCATGCTGCTCCTGGACCACGCCGCCGCGCGCCTCGAGCACGACCCGGTTCCACAAAGCGATGAAATCGTCCTTCATCGTGAAAATGACGAAGGCGGCCGCGAAGATCAGCACCCAGGCGGCGAGCATCTTGACGCCCTGGCCGAGCGGGATGCGGCGCACCAGCAGCGCGCTCGCGACCAGCACCAGCACGCCGGCGAGGTAGATGAGCTGGACCGCCTGGTCGCCCTGGCTCACGGCGCGACCTCGAGCCCGTCATAGCCCGGCTCGACCCTCGGGGGGAGTTCGTCGAGGAGGGTGCGATAGTCCATGCTGTTGTCCATGTGAGTGAGGATTGCCCGTTGTGCGCCGACGCGGGCGATCCATTCGAGGGTCTGGGCGAGATGGGAGTGGGTCGGGTGCGGCCGGCGCCGCAGCGCATCGACGATCCACAGGTCGACGCCTTGGAAGAGCGCCTCCATCTGCGGCGTCAAATCGTTGAAATCCGTGGAATATGCGATCGACTTGCCGTCGGCCTCGAAGCGCAGGCCGGCGCTGGTGATGGGCCCGTGGGGCTGGTCGACGGCGCGGATCCGGACCCCGCCCAGCTCCATCTCGTCGGGGAGCAGATAGCCGACCGCGATCTCGGGATAGCCGGCCGGCCGCCCGTCGAAGACATAAGCGAAGCGCTCGCGCAGCTGGACCAAAGCCGCCTCGCGGGCATAGCCGTCAATCGGCCGCTGGTAGACGTGATAGAGCTGCCGCAGGTCGTCGATGCCGTGGCAATGGTCGGCATGGTCGTGCGTCCAGATGACGGCATCGATGGTGTGGATGTCTCCGGCGAGCAATTGCTCGCGAAGGTCCGGCCCGGTGTCGACGAGGATGTTGGTGCCGGCGTGGCTGATCAGGATCGAGACCCGCAGGCGCCGGTTGCGCGGCTCGGCCGGGTTGCACATGCCCCAGTCGTTGCCGATCCGCGGGACGCCCGACGAGGTGCCGCAGCCGAGGATGCGGACTTTCACGCGGCCGCCTTGGCGAACAGGCGGCGGAAATTGCCGGACGTGGCGGCCGCGAGTCGCTCCACGCTTTCCCCGCGCAGCGCCGCGAGAAATCGCGCGGTGTCGGCGACGAAGGCCGGCTCGCACGGCCGTCCGCGGTGCGGCACCGGCGCCAGGAAGGGCGAATCGGTCTCGATCAGCAGGCGGTCGGGCGGGAGCGCCTTCGCCGTCTCCTGGAGGTCGCGGGCGTTCTTGAAGGTCACGATGCCCGAGATCGAGATGTAGAGGCCGAGCGCGAGCGCCTGGCCGGCGAAGTCGCGGCTGGCGGTGAAGCAGTGGATGACGCCGGTGAAGGCGCCCTTCCCCATCTCCTCGGCGAGGATCGCGTGCGTGTCCGCTTCCGCCTCGCGGGTGTGGACGATGATCGGCAGCCCGGTCTCCCGCGCCGCCGCTATGTGGGCGCGGAAGCTCGCCCGCTGACGATCGCGATCTGAGCGATCATAATAAAAATCCAGCCCGCTCTCCCCGATCCCGACCACCCGCGGATGGCGGGCCCGCTCGACCAAAGTCGCCGTCTCGACGTCTTCGTGGGAGTCGGCATCGTGCGGGTGCACGCCCACCGAGGCGAACACGTCCGGCTCGCGCTCGGCGAGGCCGATGACTTGGTCCCATTCGGCGGCGCGGGTCGAGATGTTGAGCATGGTGCCGACGCCCGCCGCGCGGGCGCGGGCGAGGACCGCCGGCTGGTCCTCGACCAGGCCCTCATAGTTCAGATGGCAGTGGCTATCGACGAACATCGCCGCAGCCATAGCGGCGCCCCTCAGCCGAGGCGAGCCGCTTCCGTCTCGCCGCGAAGGCCAGGCGTCCGCTCCCGGCGAAAGGGCAGCGCGAGCTGGCGGACCAGGCTCGGCGCGGCGGCGTCATGCTCCCCGCCGAGGCCGATCGGCATCGCCGCCACCTCGCGATGGTCGCGCCGGTGGAGCGTGCCGAACAGCCAGTCCCAGAACATCAGCACCTCGCCGTAATTGCTGTCGGTCTCGGTCCGGCGGGCGCTGTGATGGACGTGATGCGCGGCCGGGGTGACGAGGACGAAGGCGGCGAGGCGCTCGACTCCCGTCGGCAGCCGAAGATTGGCGTGCGACCAGAAAGTGAGCGCGACGGCGGTGGTTTCGTAGGCGATCAGCGCCGGCACCGACAGGCCGAGCAGAAAAGCGGCCGCCGCATGGCACGTCGCGGCGAACAGGAGCTCGAGCGGATGATGCCTGACGCCGGTGGAGAGATCGACCGCGGTATCGCTGTGGTGGACGCGGTGCATTCGCCACAGCAAGGGCACGCGGTGCGCGAGGACGTGGAGCCCATAGGAGATGAGGCTCCGCGCCAGGATCGTCACGGCGAAGGCGGCGACTGCGGGCACGGCAAGCGCGTTGAGCAGGCCGAGACCCTCCTGGCGCGCATGTTCGGCGGGAAGGACGCTGGACAGCGGCAGCAGGGCGAACAGGCTGAAATTGACCGCACCGAGGCCGAAATTGGCGACCAGGCGCCCCTTCCCCTCCCGGGGGGCGCGATGGATCGGCGCCAGCAGCTCGAGCGCGACCAATGCGAGCAGCAGCAGCCAGAAGGCGGCGAGCGGAAGCCACGCTTGCACCTCGCCGATCCAGCCTGGCGCGTCCAATTCGAACTCCTTCCGCTAACGAGCTGCTTGAAAAGGCTGGGGGTTCACGTCTACGCCCTCCCGTTGTGCTACGGCGGTGCCGAGGCAGGCGCAACAGGAGGAATCGATGAAGCAGCTGAAGTCTATCGCGACCGGCGCGGCTTTCTTTGCCGGCGGCGTGCTCCTCGCCGCCGATCCCGCACTGGCCGGCTTCCCCGTGCCCGGCCCCGTCCTCGGCGCGGGCCTCCCGGCGCTCGCGGTGATCGCCGGCGGTTACTATCTCATCAGGCGCCGCCGCCGCGGCTGAGCCTACCCTGCGCGGCGACGTGATGGGCACCGCCCGCGCTGCGCCGCGCGCGCCGCTCGCGCTGTCGCGGGGCCGCCTTCTGGCGGCGCTCTTCCTGATTTCGTCGCTGAATGCCTTCTCGGCGCTCGCCGCGGCCAGCGTCGCGAGCGATGGCTGGGCGCTCGCCGCGGCGAACCTGTTCGGGATCAGCGCCGTTATCTGGGCGGCGCTTGGCGCGGGCCTGAAGATCCTTGCCGACGAGCCGGTGCACGAGCCGCTGCGTCGAGGCGACCTCTGCATTGCCGCCTTGGTCGGCGCGGCGGCATTGCTGCCCGTCGCCGCCGCCAGCATGCTCGCTCTCACCCTGCTCGCCGGATATGCGATCCGCACCGGCGCCCGCGGCACGCCGCTGCGCCGCGCCGGCCTTATTTTCCTCGCGATGAGCGGCGCTCTGCTCTGGGGACGGCTGACGCTGGCCGTGTTCAGCCGGCCCCTGCTCGATCTCGACGCCTTGTTCGTCTCGCGGCTGATCGGCGCCGACCAGCAGGGGAACATGCTGATCGCCGGCGGGACGCGGCTGATCGTCGCGCCGGGCTGCTCGTCGATGCAGGGCCTGTCGCTCGCCTTGCTCTTCTGCGTGACGTTCGGCCAGCTGTTCGAGATCCGCTTCGACCGCCGCGCCGCATCCTGGTTCGTCGCCGCCCTCGCCGCGACGGTCGCGATCAACGTCCTTCGGATCGGCGCGATGCTCCGCTTCCCCGACCATCTCTCGGCGATCCACCACGGCTGGGGCTATCAGCTCTCGATGTGGGCGACCCTGGCGGCGGTGGCGGCGATCTGCGTCTTCGGCGCGCGGCGGGAGCTGTTCCGCAATGCTTAGGCCCGCGCTCGCGCTGCTTCTGGCGCTGTCGCTCGCCGGCAAGGCCGCCTGGTCCGCGCCGGCGCCCGAGCCGGATCCTCGCCGGCCGGCCGAGGCGGCGCGGGACGTGCTGGAGCGCGCCGGCTTCAGCACCCGCATGGTCGAGCTCGACCGTTCGCCCCGGATCCTCGCCGAAGGCGTGCGCGGGCGGTGCCGGATCCTCGCCGGCGACTGGCCGCCGCACGGCACCTTCGCGGAAGTCTACCGCGCCCTCGGTGTGGGCCTCGGGGAGCTTCGCTTCGTGCGGCGCGGCGCCGTCACCACCGAGGCGCCCAAGCTGCGCGCCCTCCTCGAATTCTATCTCTGGCGCGAGCAAAGGCGGATCGGGATCGAAGCGGACAGGGCGCCGGTGATCGCCGTGGCCTCGACGCGCGACTGCGATATCGAGTCGCTGGGGTGGGCGCGGGCGGCGCGCGTCTCAGGCTGAGGATCAGCCGTCCGCGGGCGATTCGAGGCGGGGAAAGATCGGGCTCGGCGGCGCGAGGACGAAGCCCGAGGCGGCGAGGCGCGCGTAACGCTCGCGGTCGGCGAGGATCGTGAAGTCGCGCGCGTCCCCCGGAACGCCCATCTGGTCGAGCAATTTCGCCGCGGACGACGGGATCACCGGCGAGATGGCGATGGCGAGGTCGACGATCGCGGCGCAGAGCGTCGCCAGCACGGCGGTCATGCGCTCGGGCTCGGTCTTGCGGAGCGCCCAGGGCGCCTGTGCGTCGATATATTGGTTGCAGGCGAAGACCGCGCGCAGCCAGGCTTCGATCCCCTGGCTCAGCGCGAGCTCGGCGAAGCGCGCCGGCAGATCTTCGCTTGTCGCACGGCGGACCAGGGCGAGCAGCTCGTCGTCGGCGGGGTCGGCCCTCCCCCCTTGCGGCAGCACGCCGCCGCAATTCTTGGCGATGAAGGACAGTGTCCGCTGGGCGAGATTGCCGAAGCTGTTGGCGAGATCGGCATTGACCCGGGCGACGATCGCTTCCGGGCTGTAGCTTCCGTCCTGGCCGAAGGTAACGTCGCGCAGAAGGAAATAGCGGACCGCGTCGGTCCCAAACGCGTCGATCAGGGCCTCGGGGTCGACCACGTTGCCCGCCGACTTGGACATCTTCTCGCCGCGCAGCAGGACGTGGCCGTGACCGAAGACCTGCTTGGGGAGCGGCAGGCCGGCGGACATCAGGAAGGCCGGCCAGTAGACGGCGTGGAAGCGCACCACGTCCTTGCCGATGATGTGGATGTCGGCCGGCCAGAAACGCTGGTAAGTCTCCGATTCCACGTCTGGATAGCCGACACCGGTTATGTAGTTGGTGAGCGCGTCGAGCCAGACGTACATGACGTGACGCTCGTCGCCGGGGACCTTCACCCCCCAGTCGAAGCTGGTGCGGGAAACCGAAAGATCCGAAAGCCCCCCCTCGACGAAGCGGAGCACCTCGTTCCGCCGACTCTCCGGGCGGATGAAATCCGGATTCTCCGCATAATGGGCGAGCAGCGGTTCCTGATAGGCGGAGAGGCGGAAGAACCAGCTCTCCTCGACCGTCCATTCGACCGGCGTGCCCTGCGGCGAGAGCTTTTCCCCGCTGTCGGCGGCGACCAGTTCCTCTTCGTCATAATAAGCTTCGTCGCGAACCGAGTACCAGCCTTCATAGCGGCCGAGATAGAGGTCGCCGCGCGCCGCCATCGCCTCCCAGATCGCTTGGCTGGCACGATGATGCTCCGCCTCGGTGGTGCGGATGAAGCGATCGAAGGAGATCTGAAGACGCTCGTCCATCTGCCTGAAGATCGAAGACATTTCGCCCGCGAGCTCGGCGGGTGTCACCCCCCTCTCCCGCGCCGCCTGGGCCATTTTCAGGCCGTGCTCGTCGGTGCCGGTCAGGAAGAAGACCTCGCGGCCCGAGAGGCGCTGGAAGCGGGCGATCGCGTCGGTGGCGATCGCTTCGTAGGCGTGGCCGACATGGGGGCGGCCGTTCGGATAGTTGATCGCGGTGGTGATGTAGAATGGTTCGGGCATCGCCGCCCGCGTCTAGAACATCATCGTGTGGCCGTCACGCGGCCTTGTCCCGCGGCGGCGCGAGCGCGGCGATCATCCCGGCCAGCTCGAAAACGACGCTCTGCGGATCGAGCGACAGCCGGACGGCGCCGGAGGCGAGGTCCGAGGCGCGTTCCCACAGGCGCAGCGCTTCGGCGAGCCCCGCCCCGCTGCGGCGGCGCGCCTCGGCGGCGATGAAGGAAGGCGCACGGGCCAGGAAGGCCTCGTAGCGCGGCTGCGCGGCCTTGAGGCAGAGGGCGGCGGCGAGCGCCGAGCGGCGTGCGTTGACGGGATCGCCTGTGGCGGCCAGCTCGCGCATCGCCCGCTCGAGACCTGCAATGTCGAGGCCGCGAAAGGCGATGGCGCGGCCGGGGGAGCCCTGGCCGGCCTCCGCAAGCGCCTTGATCTCCTCGTCTTCGGCATCCGGCAAGGCCGCCTCCAGCGCCGACGTCATGGCGTCATCGTCGAGCGCGGCGAGGCGGAGCTGACGGCAGCGCGAGCGGATCGTCGGGAGGAGGCGCTGGGTAGCGTGGCTGACGAGAAAAAAGAGGCTGCTCGGCGGCGGCTCCTCCAGATTCTTGAGCAGGGCATTGGCCGCGCCGCGCTCGAGATCGTCGGCGGAGTCGATCACCACCACCCGCCAGGGCGAGAGCGAAGCGGTGTTTCCGAACAAGCGTTGCAGACCGCGCACCTGATCGACCGTGATCGAACGGGCGAGCTCGCCGCTGTCCTTCTGCGCCCGCTCCAGCCGCACCAGATCGGGGTGGCTGCCGGCTTCGACCAGCCGTGCGATGGGATGGTCGTCGGGCACGTCGAGGCCCGGCAGCGCCAGGGACGGACCGGCGCCGGCGGCGAGCACCCGCAACGCCGCTTTGTCGGCGAAGGTCGCCTTGCCCACCCCTTCGGGCCCGCTGATCAGCCAAGCGTGGTGGAGGCGGCCGGAATCGAGGCTTTCGCGAAAGGCGGCGACCGCTTCGCCATGCCCGAACAGCGGAGTCACAGCAGGTCCGCGACGGCAGCGAGCAGTCGCACCGTCACGTCGTCCGCGTCGCCGCCGGCGTCGACGATGCGGAAGCGGCCGGGCTCCCGCTCGGCGAGGACGGCGAAGGCGGCGGCGACGCGGCCATGGTAATCGGCGCCGCGGGCGCCGATCCGGTCGGCGCCGCCGACGTCGCGGCTGCTCGCCCGCGCCGCGGCTTCATCGGCGCCGACGCGGAGCAGCAGGGTCCGGTCGGGAAGGAAGCCGTGGCTTCCGAAATCGTGGAGCGCGCGGATCCGGTCGAAGCCGAGCCCCCCGGCGCCGCCCTGATAGGCGACCGAGCTGTCGAGGAAGCGGTCGGCCAGCACCCACTTCCCGTCGGCCAGCGCCGGCCTGATCGTCTTGGCGACATGGTCCGCGCGCGCGGCGGCGAACAGCAGAGCCTCGGCTTCGGGCGTCCAGCGCTGCTCGTCGCCCTGGAGAAGCAGCGCGCGGACGGCTTCCGCGCCGGGGCTGCCGCCCGGCTCGCGAGTCTCGACCACGTCGAGCCCGCGGGCGCGCAGCGCGTCGGCCAGCCGCTGCAGCTGGGTCGACTTGCCGGCTCCCTCGCCGCCCTCGAGGCTGATGAAGCGGCCGCTCACGCCTCAGCCGAAGAGGCTGCCGAGACCGGCGAGGATGCGGCCGAAGAAGCCCGCCTCGCCGACGGCATTCTCGGCGACCAGCGGCATCGTCTGCTCCACTCCGCCCGCGGTGACGACGAGGTCGGCGATATGCTGGCCTTGCGCAATCGGGGCCTTGACCGGTCCCTGATAGACGATGCGGGCGCGCAGATCCTGGCCCAGGCCGGAGGCGAAGGTCACCGCGATGTCGCGCGGCGCGACCAGGCCGACGCTGGCGTCCCCGCCGAGCTGGACGCGCGCCTCGCCGACGCGCTGGTTGGCACGGAACAGCGGCCTCGTCTGCCAGGCGTTGAAGCCCCATTCCATGAAGCGCACCGATTCCTCGATGCGCTGGTTGAAGCCGGTGAGGCCGCTCACCACCATCACCAGGCGCCGGCCGTTGCGAATCGCGGAGCCGGTGAAGCCGTAGCCGGCTTCCTCGGTATGGCCGGTCTTGAGACCGTCGGCACCGGCGACGCGGCCGAGCAGCGGGTTGCGGTTGCCCTGCTCGATCGGCCGGTTGGTGCCGAGCGTCTGTCCCCAGGTGAAGCTCGGCTGGTTGTAGAATTCGCGGTAGAGCTGCGGATGCTCCTCGATCGTGGAGCGGGCGAGCGTCGCGAGGTCGCGGGCGCTGGTATAGGTGACGCCGTTGTCCGGCCAGCCGACCGGATTGCCCCAATGCGAGTTGGCGAGGCGCAGCTGCTGGGATTCGCGGTTCATCAGCGCGACGAACGCCGCCTCCGTCCCGGAAATGCATTCGGCGAGCACCACCGTGGCGTCGTTGCCCGACAAAGTGACGATGCCGTGGAGCAGGTTGCGGACGCTGACCTGCTCGCCGGGGGAGAGGAACATGGTCGAGCCCGCGGCCGGGCCGTGCCACCGCTGCCATGTCTCGGGGCGCACCGTGCACATCCTCTCGAGCTGGAGCTCGCCCGACTTGATCAGGTCGAAAGCGACGTGGACGGTCATGATCTTGGCCATCGACGCCGGCGGCATGCGCCGGTCCGCATCTTTCGCGTAGAGCACGGCGCCCGAGGACAAATCGACCATGTAGGCGACCGGGGCGGGAGTGTCGAAGGGCGGCGCGGCGGCGGCGGCCGGGGCGGTGAGGAATGTGGAGAGGCCGATGAAAATCAGCGCTTTGCGCATCATCTTTGAGAAGTCTCCGAATGCATTCGACGCGGTGGGCGGGTGAGCGTTCATCCTTAGCCGCTCCCCTCCCCCTCCGCCAGCCGGTTCGCGCCTGCGGTCAGCCGGCGATGCCGTCGGCGAGCAAGAGGACGCTCAGCGCGTAGAAGTTCGAGCAATTGTAATCGAGGATGGTGCGGTAATTGTTGGTGGTGAGGTAAGCGGTGGCGCCGGGGCCGTCGGGCTCGATCAGCGACGCCATGTCGCGGTCGGAGAGGCCGCCGCGCAGCGGAACCACCCCGAGCCGCCGCCATTCGCCGACGGTCATCCAGCGGCTGTGGCGCTCGAACACGCGCGGGCAACGCGGCGCGCGCAGCCTCGGGGCGACGGCGGCCCGATCGAAGCCGGCGGAGACGGAAGCCGGCACGCCCCAGCGCAGGTTCGGCTTCCAACCGGCATTGCTGAGATAGTTGGCGATCGAGGCGAGCCCGTCCATCGGGCTGTTCCAGATGTCGGCGCGGCCGTCGCCGTCGCCGTCGACGGCGAGGCGGAGATAGACGCTGGGCAGGAATTGCGGGTGGCCGGTCGCTCCGGCCCAGCTGCCGCGCAGCGTCGCGCGCGGGATTCCCCTGTCCATCATCTTCAAGGTGGCGACGAACTCGTCCGCGAAGAGTTGCCGCCGGCGCCCTTCGTAAGCCAGGCTGGCGAGCGAGTTCAGAAGGTCGAAATCGCCGGTGACCGCGCCGAAGCTGGTCTCCTTGCCCCAGATCGCGACCAGCACCGCCGGATCGACTCCGTAGCGCCGGCCGATCTCGCGCAGGCGGGGCAGGTTGGCGGCGTAGCGCTCGCGCCCGCGGGCGATCAGCGCCGGCGTCACATGGCGCGCGCGATAGGGCGCGAAGGGCGGGTTGGCGTTGCTCGACGGGCCTCCGCCCGGCTGGGCGCGATCGAGCTCGACGGTGCGCGGGCTGAAGGCGAGGGTCGGGAAGACCCGCTCGATCGTCGCGCGGCTGACCCCCGCCCGCTCCGCCTGGGCGCGCAACTGGGGAAGATAAGCGGCGAAGCCCTGCTCGCCGAGCCCCCCCGACTGCGCGGCGGCCACGGTCGCCGCGATCGGCACCAAGGCGACGGGGTTGTCGCCCAGCTCCTTGGCCGGAGACGTCAGCGCCGCGAATCCGGCGGCCAATGGAACGACTACGCGCATGCACTACCTCGCTTGCCGTCGATACATGGCACATGCTGTCGCTGCGATGAAAGGCCGCAATGACCGCAACTTGCACAAAAATAGCCGGGCGAGGTACAGCCGCGGCGCCGGGAGAGGTGGCCGAGTGGTTTAAGGCAGCGGTCTTGAAAACCGCCGTGGGCGCAAGCTCACCGTGGGTTCGAATCCCACCCTCTCCGCCAGCCCCTGCACCGGTCGCCGCGCGACTCGCCATTCCCGGATTTCCATGTGTTTTCAAAGAGAAATGGGCGCAAGGCTTGCGGTCGAGATGCGATTGGTCTAAGGCGCTCCGCGGTTTAGAGGGGCACGTCTGCGATGGTTCAGAGATCAATCCGGGTGTTCGCGGCTCTGTGGCTGCTGCTCGCCGTTTCGGCGCCGGCCGCGGCGTCCTGGCTCAAGGCCGAGAGCGAGCATTTCATCGTGTACAGCCAGGGCAACGAAGCTTCGCTGCGCCGCCAGGTGCTGATGCTCGAGGATTATGACGCGCTGCTGCGCCTGCTGACCGACGTCCGCAGCGAAGGGCCGGTCCAGAAACTGCCCGTCTATCTCGTCCGCAGCAACGGCGAGCTGCGCGAGGTGGCGAATGTGCCGACCAGCGTCGGCGGCTTCTATTACCCTTCGCCGCGCGGCATCGCCGCCTTCGTCAACGCAGGGCTTTCCGGCCTGATCGGCGAATTCGTCGGCCCGAACGAAATCCTGTTCCACGAATATGCGCATCATTTCATGATGCAGTTCCACAGCAACGCCTATCCGACCTGGTATGTGGAGGGCTTCGCCGAATATCTCGGCACCGCTCGTTTCGTCGACCAGCAGGTCGAGATCGGCCGAGCCAGCGACATGCGGACCTATGTTCTCAGGAATCGCGCGAACTGGGTCCCGTTCGAGTGGATCCTGTTCCAGCGCGAGCGCGTGCCCGACCAGTCGAGATTCTATTCGCAGAGCTGGCTTCTCACGCATTATCTGCTCAGCGACGACACGCGGCGGCAGCAGCTGGTCGCCTATCTCAACGCGCTGGCCAGGCGCGAGCAGCCGCGCGCTGCCTTCCGCGCGAGCTTCGGGATGGACGCCGGGCAGATGCAGACC
>JAXDPC010000041.1:0-15119 GCA_034668525.1 Sphingomonadales bacterium | reverse complement strand
GTCCGCGGCGAAGCGGAGCTCGCCCACATAGGATCCGCGCCTCTCGTCGCCGAGCTCGGGAAGCGCGAACGTGCCGCCGTCGAGCATGTTGAGGGCGCGGCGGGCATTGTTGCGCACGGGGAGATGCCAATGGTCGCGGGCGAGCCGGGCGATTTCGGGGCGTGCTTCGCGGCCGCCGAGCTGGGCGAGCGCGAACAACGCGTTGTAAGCGAGGAGCCAGTCGTTCTCGGCCTCGGCGAGCATCGCCCGCAGCGCCGGGACCGCGGGACGATAGCCGACCACCCATGACGCGACGACCGCCTCCCGCCGCGCACGGCGCAGCTCCGTGCGCGAGAGGTAGGACAGGATCAGCGGCCCGCCCGCGTCGCGCCCGGCCTCCCCATGGTAGCGAAGCCGCTCGAGCAGCCGGAACGCGGCCGCGTCCTCATAAGGATCACCGCGAAGAGCGCCCAGCCGGCGCACGATGATCGGCAGCGCCGCCGGATCGGTGCGGTCGATAAGCTGCTCCTCCATCGCCCGCCGCAAGTCTGGCGGCGCGGTCCCGGAAGCGGCAACTTCCCGGATCATCTCCCGCGCCCGCTCGGGCAGCGGGCCGATCCTGTCGAGGGCATAGAGGATCGTTTGCATTTCCATGCCGGAGCAGCCCTGGCGGCATCGCTCCAGCTGCCGCATCAGAAAGGGCTCGGCGCGCCGCCCGAACAAGATAAGCGCCGAGCGAGCATTGTGGCCATCGTCGGCGACCGACCACGCCGCCTCGATGAAGCGCAATGCCTCCTCGCTGCCCGTCCGTGCAATCGAAGCGGCGACGTCGAGGCCGCGCCGATGGGCCGCGATCAGTGCCGGGAGGTGCTGCGGTTTCAACTGCTCGAACTGGTCGAGCGCGATCGCGGCCAGCCTTCGCACCTCGGCGGACGGGTGCTCCAGCAGCGGCACCAGGGCATCGGCGCCGGCAGGCCCATGCATGGCGAGCCGCCCGCCGACCAGCGCGGGGGCAAGCGAGCGCGGATCTCCGCGCGCGCCGGTCAGCCGGGCGATGCAATCCTCGATCGTCCCGCATGCGTCGGAATAGGGTGAGGCTTCCGTGGGCTGCTGGGCAGCGCCGGGCGAGGCGGCCGGGGCGAGCGCCGCCGCCGCGGCCAGGACGATCGCCTTCAGCCCGCGCTCTCCGCCAGCGCCTCGGCGAGCGTTCGCCGGATCGCGCGCAGTTCCGCGAGCGGGAGGGATGGCGGCGGAGTGGGGACCTGCGCCGGCGCGGCGGCGCCGTCACCCTCGCCGGATCGCGATGCGAGCAGCTGCTGGACGCCGCGGATCGTGTAGCCCTGCTCGTTGAGGAGGCCGTGGATGCGCCGCGCCAAGGCGACGTCGGCCGGGCGATAATAGCGGCGGTTGCCGGCACGCTGCAGCGGCCTCAACTGCGGGAAGCGGGTTTCCCAATAGCGCAATATGTGCTGCGGGACGCCGAGCTCGCCCGCAAGCTCGCCGATCGTCCGGAAGGCCTGGTCGCTCTTGCCTCTGGCTTCGGCGGCCATGCCGCGGGCCCTCAGTCGCCCGCGATCCGCTCGCGCATGATCTGGCTGGCGCGGAAGGTGAGGACGCGGCGCGGCGCGATCGGCACTTCGACGCCGGTCTTCGGGTTACGCCCGATCCGTTCGCCCTTGTCGCGCAGGATGAAGCTGCCGAAGCCCGAAATCTTGACGTTCTGGCCGTCCGAGAGCGCCGAGCACATATGGTGGAGGATGCGCTCCACGATGTTCGCCGATTCGGCGCGCGAGAGCCCGATTTCCTGATGGACCGTGTCGGCGAGATCGGCGCGCGTCAAAGTCCCGGCATCGGGCCGCCTGATCGTCCCTGCGTCAGCCATTGGTCTTCCCTTTCCCCCCGGAGGCCGCAAAGTCTAGTCGAGCTTTGCTCCAAGCGCAATCCGCCATTGCGGCAAGGCCTTACCGGGCCCCGGACTCACGATCAGGCGATGCGCGGCGGGCAGAGAAGGCCTCAGTCGCAGCGCATCGTCGGCCGGTACACCTGCATGGCGTTGGTGCCGGAATTCCCGCCCAGCGTGATCCCGCCGCCGGGCAGGAAGATCCGGCCGCCGATCACCGCGCTGCCCTTGAGGCCGTGGACGGCAATGGGGAGATTCGGCAGCGTCGTCCAGCGATCGGCGCGGGGATCATAGGCATAGGTGTTGGGCGTCAGGCCCAGCACGTGCGTGCGCTCGCCCTCGCCGCCGAAGACGAACATGCAGCCGGCGTGGGCGGCGCCGGTGATGCCCCCGCGGGGAGCGGGCAGCGGCGCGCCCCTGCTCCAGCGGCGGGTCTCGGGGTCGTAGATTTCGACCACATCGACCCGCTCGGCCATGGCGCCCGGCCCGGTGCGGCCGCCGGCGACGTAGATCTTGCCGTTGATCGCCACCATCGCGAGGTGGTTGCGCTGGGTCGGCAGGTCGGGGAGCCTTTCCCACCGGTCGGTCGCCGGATCGTAGACCTCGAAGGCGGAGCCGCCGGGCGGACGGCCGCCGGCCACGTAGATCCTGCCGTCGAGCACAGCCTTGCCGCCGCCGCCTCTTGCGGTCGGCATCGGTGCGCGCGCCACCCACCCGCCGACCGCCGGGTCGTGCATCCAAACGTTCGCCACGAAGGTCTCCGGCCGTCCCGTGCTCGCGCCGTCGATCTCGCCGCCGATCACATAGAGCCTGCCGCCGACCGCCGCGACGTGCGTATGGTGGATCGGCTGGGGCAGGCTGGGGCCGAGCGTCCAGCGGTTCGCGGCCGGGTCATAGACCTGGACGAGGTTGGAAGGGAGCCGCCCGGGGGGATAGCCGCCGAGCACCCAGACCCTGCCGTCGAATTCCGCGACGGCATGTTCCGAGCGGGGGAGCGGCATGGCGAGGCCCATGCTCCATCCCTCGAATTCCGGGAAGGCGGCGCCCGGAGGGCCGCCGCTCACGCGCGGGTTCCAGGCTTCGACCAGCTCGCCCGATTCGACGCGGACGGCCGGGCCGAGGGGCGGCGCTCCGCCTCCCGGGCCCTGCTGCGCCTTTGCGGGCGCGGGCTGCTGCGGCTGCTGCGCATGCGCGATGGCCGCGACCGACAGCGCAAGCGCCGCAGCGCCTGCAGATGCTCCATTGTCCACTTTTCCGATCCTGCCCACCGCATGCTCCTCCCGACGGATGCGGGAATGCTGCCACGGCAGGAGCGACCTTCATAGGCCGAAAGTCGCGACTCCGGGCCCCGGTCGATTTCGGCGGAGGATCCCGCTGCTTGTCCAGCGTTGGAGCCTAGTAGCGCACGACCGCCGCGCCCCAGGTGAAGCCGCCGCCCATCGCCTCCAGCACGAGCAGCTGGCCGGGCTTGATCCGCCCGTCGCGGACGGCGGTGTCGAGCGCCAGCGGCACCGAGGCGGCGGAGGTGTTGGCGTGCTGATCGACGGTGACCACGACCCGCGCCGAATCGAGGCCGAGCTTCTTCGCGGTGGCGTCGAGGATGCGCTTGTTGGCCTGATGCGGCACCACCCAATCGACCTCGTCGGCGGTGTGGCCGGCCGCCTCGAGCGTCTCGTTGAGCACGGCGGCGAGGTTGACGACGGCGTGGCGGAAGACCTCCTTGCCCTTCATCCTCAATTTGCCGATCGTGCCGGTCGTCGAGGCGCCGCCGTCGACATAGAGAAGGTCGTTGTGGCGGCCGTCGGCGTGCAGCCTGGTGGCGAGCACGCCCTTGTCCTGGGCGTCGACCGAGCGGAGCAGGACTGCGCCGGCGCCGTCGCCGAACAGGACGCAGGTCGTGCGGTCCTCCCAGTCGAGGATGCGGCTGAACGTCTCCGATCCGATCACCAGCGCATATTCCGCCATGCCGCCCTTCAGCATGTTGTCGGCGATCGAGAGGGCGTAGAGGAAGCCGGTGCAGACCGCCTGCACGTCGAAGGCGATGCAATCGTCGATCCCGAGCGCGGTCTGGACCCGGGTGGCGCTGGCCGGGAAGGTCTGGTCGGGCGTCGCCGTCGCGAGGACGATCAGGCCCACCTGCCTGGCGTCGACTGCCGCGGCCGCGAGCGCCTTCTCCGCGGCCTCGGTCGCCAGCGTCGCCGTCGTCTCGCCGTCGCCGGCGATGTGGCGCGCCTCGATGCCGGTGCGCTCGACGATCCATTCGTGGGTGGTCTCGACCCGCTCGGCGAGCTGGGCGTTGGTGACGCGGTTGGGGGGCAGCGCCGAGCCCGTGCCGACGATCACCGATCTGCGCGTCATTGCGCCGCCTGGGCCGGCGGCGCGGAGAGCCGGTCGAGATCCTCGGTGATCTTGCGGGTGAGATCCTCGCGCACCATCCGCGCCGCCACCCGGATCGCGTTGGCGACGCCGTTCGCATTCGCGCCGCCGTGGCTCTTCACGATGAGGCCGTTGAGGCCGAGAAAGACGGCGCCGTTATGATTGTTTGGATCGAGATGGTCGCGCATCAGCCGCGCCGCCGAGCGCGAGATCAAATAGCCGAGCCTCGAACGCAGCGAGCTCGCGAAGGCGCGCCGCAGCAGATCGCCGACGAAGCGCGCCGTCCCCTCGAGCGACTTCAGGGCGATATTGCCCGAGAAGCCGTCGGTCACGACGACGTCGACGTCGCCGCGGCTGATCTTGTCGCCCTCGATGAAGCCCTCGAAGCGCATGCCCGGATTGTTGGCCGCGCGCAGGATCGCCGCGGCCTCCTTCAGTTCGTCGGTGCCTTTCAGCTCCTCGGTGCCGATGTTGAGCAGCTGGACGCGCGGCCGCTCGAGATCGAGCACGACCCGCGAATAGGCCGCGCCCATCACCGCGAACTGGACGAGGTTCCTGACGTCGCATTCGGTGTTGGCGCCGAGATCGAGCATGACCAGGTCGTTGTCGCCGAGGGTCGGCAGCAAGGCGGCAAGGGCGGGCCGGTCGATGCCGGGCATGGTCCTGAGCGCGAGCTTGGCCATCGCCATCAGCGCGCCCGTATTGCCGGCCGAGACGGCGGCGTCGGCCTCGCCCGCCTTCACGGCGGCCACGGCGCGCCCCATCGAGGTGGTCTTGGCGCGGCGGATCGCCTGGCTCGGCTTGTCCTCCGCGGTGATGACGTCGGGGGTGTGGACGATCTCGGCGGCTCCGGCGAGCGCCGCGTGGCCGGCGAGCTCGCGCCGGATCGCCTCCTCGTCGCCGAACAGGATGAAGCTGAGGTCGCTGCGACGCTGCAATGCGAGCGCGGCGCCCGCGACCATCACCGCCGGGCCGCTATCGCCTCCCATCGCGTCGATTGCGATCCGGGGCGTGCTCGCCAACGGCCGTCCTCCCTGTTCGATCAGGTCCTTTAGGCCTCGACGGGGAGGATTTCACGCCCGTTATAATGGCCGCAGGCGGCGCACAGATTGTGCGGGAGGCGAAGCTCGCCGCAATTCGGGCACTCCTGATAGTTGACCGGCTTCAGCGCGTGATGGCTGCGCCGCATGTTCCGCTTCGAGGGCGACGTTTTTCTTTTGGGGACGGCCATCCTGGCACCTGTTCCGTTCGCTTGGAGTAAGTGATGTCGCGAGCGCGGAGCCGGTGAACGGCCGGGAGGCTCGCTTGAGCGTTGGGCGCTATAGCGAATTTCGCCGCGGTTGCAAGCGTCGGCGCCCCGTGCCAGCAGGGACCCGGG
The DNA here is from genome assembly GCA_034668525.1 of Sphingomonadales bacterium. Classification (GTDB taxonomy): domain Bacteria; phylum Pseudomonadota; class Alphaproteobacteria; order Sphingomonadales; family Sphingomonadaceae; genus Allosphingosinicella. Next base: position 9,486 of record JAXDPC010000041.1, on the reverse strand, counting down.
ACAAGGGGAAAGTCAGATGATCCTGCCGATCACGCTCACCATCGCGGCCGCGGCCGCCCTGCTCCACGTCTGGCTCAGCGTCCGCGTCAGCCGCCTGCGCCGTCTGCATCACGTCTCGATCGGCGACGAGGGCAACCGGGCGGTCGCGACGCGGATGCGCGCGCACGGCAATTTCGCCGAGAACACGCCGATCTTCCTGATCCTGCTCGCTTTGATCGAGCACGGCATCGGCAGCGCGCTGTGGCTGTGGATCGTGGCGGCAGTCTACATCGTCGCCCGGCTGCTCCACGCCTTCGGGATGGAGCGTCCGGCGCCGAACTGGATGCGCATCGGCGGCGTCGCCCTGAGCTGGCTCGTCCTGATCGGCCTCGCCGGTTACGCGATCATGCTTTCTTACTCGGAGCAGTCGACCCGCCGCGGCGTCGAGGCTCCGCTTCTGCAGCGGGCCCAGGCGAAGGGCCGTTAGGCCTCACCCGCGATCGGGCGGGACGAAGCTGAGTTGGGCGAGCCGCCAGCAGCGCTCCGGATCGCCCGGCCACAAGGCCTTCAGATCCTGCGTGTCGTCGGGCGCGACGCCGCAGACTTCGGCGTGGATGTAGCGGCCGGTCTCGCGCAGCCGGATCTGGGCGCCTGGATATTGCTTCCTGAGCTTGGCGGCGAGCTTCCTCGCCTCGGGGTCGGGCGCGGTGCTGCCGAGCGCGCGCGGCACACCATCGACCAGCTCGGCAGTGGCGATGCGGAGCGCCTTCCAGCCATCGGAGATGATGCCGATCGAGATCAGCGCCGCGGCGACCGAATCCGCCCACCAGAAGCCGAGGCCGAGCCCAATGATGCCGGCGAGGCCGGCCGCGCCGGTCTGCCAGTTCGCTTTGTTCATCTTGGCATCGGTGAACAGGACCTCGTCCTGCAGGCGCCGCGCGAGGGGAAGCTCGCGCCAGCCGATGATGAAAGGCGGAAGGATCGAATAGAGCTGCGCGGCGATCATCAGCCAGCCGAGCCAGAAGGAATGGCCGAACAGGCGAATCGTCCCGACCGTGGCATGCTCGCGCGCGATCAATGTGTGCGCCGCGTCCCAGAGCAGAAGCAGGCCGACCGAAGCCAGCGCCACCGCCGCGATCAGGAAGGCGAGGCTGTGGACGCGGTGGAAGCCGAACGGGTAGTTGCGGGTCGCGCCCCTGGTCTCGAAGCGCACCGCGATCAGGAACACGATCGGCGGGATGAAGCCCAAAGTGTCCTCGATCCAGGCGGTCTTCATCGTCTGGCTGTTGCCGAGCACCAGCCCCATCACGAGCACGATCGAGGCGGTGAAGCCGAGATTCCAATATTCGAGCCGCACCGCGCGCTTCATGTCGGCGCGGATTTCGGGCGGGAGGCGGCTGGCGCGGCTCACCGCTCGAGCTCCGGCGCCAGCGCCTCGGCCTCGCGCTCGAGCAGCATGATCCAGCGATTCTCGCCGTTGCGGGCGATCGGGGTCACCAGCAGCCGCTCCGGTGCGCGCACTTCGGCCAGCGGCTGCAGGATGGCCACCTCGGTGGTCCAGGGACTCTGCTCGGCGAGCACCCCGACCACGAGGTCGAGACGGCCGTTCTCGAGATCGAGCAGCAGCGGCTCCGAAGCCCCGGTGCGCAGATCGGGCCGCGCCTGCGTGGCTTGCGAGACGCGGTGGACGAAGGCGCGCGATGCGGCGAGCGCGCGGCCGTCGCCGCCGTCGGCGATCAGCCCGACGCGGAACTGCCGCCCCGCTTCCACACGGTCGAGCGTGCCTTCGGCATCGCGCGGAAGGCTGTCGCAGCCGCCGAGCGCGAGGGCCGCGACAATGCAACGGTGCCACTTCATTACGGCCGCAGAACGCTCGCGACGGTGCGGCGTTCCTTATTTAGATTAAGGCGCGCGGGCCTCAGCCCCGCGCCAGCACCCGGTCCGCCACGAAGGGATTGCTCTGGCGCTCGCGGCCGAAAGTGCTCATCGGGCCGTGGCCCGGAACGAAGGCGGTGTCGTCGCCGAGCGGCCAGAGCTTGGTGGTGATCGCGTCGATCAGATCCTGGTGATTGCCCATCGGGAAATCGGTGCGGCCGATCGAGCCCTGGAACAGCACGTCGCCGACGATGGCGAGGCGCGAGGGCGGATGGTGGAAGATGACGTGGCCCGGCGTGTGGCCCGGACAGTGGTAGACGTCGAAGACGAGTTCGCCGACCGTCACCCGGTCGCCGTCGACGAGCCAGCGGTCGGATTCGAAGACCTTGCCGGTTATGCCGTAGGCGCGGCCGTCATCCTCCAGCCGCGCGATCCAGAAACGGTCGGCCTCGTGCGGCCCCTCGATCGGCACGCCCAGTTCGTCGGCGAGGATCTTGGCCGATCCGCAATGGTCGATATGTCCGTGGGTCAAGAGGATCTTCTCGATCGTCACGCCCTGCTGCCTCGCCGCGGCCTTGAGGCGGTCGAGGTCGCCGCCGGGATCGGTGAAGGCGCCGCGCATGGTCGCGCTGCACCAGATCAGGCAGCAATTCTGCTGCAATGGCGTGACCGGGATGATCGCGGCGCGGAGCGGGGTCGTCGGCTGGGGGGTGGCCATGGCCGGCAAATGGAAGGCGGAAGCGGCTTATGCAAGCGCCCGCCCTCCGCTACGGTCGGGCGATGCGCATGATCTTCGCCTTGCTTCTCGCCTTCTTCGCCGCCGCCCCCGCCGCCGCCATCCCGGAGGACGATCTCGACGTTCCCTACGTGCCGACGCCGATGCGGGTGGTCGACCGGATGCTCGAAATGGCCGCGGTCGGCCCGGCCGATTATCTGATCGATCTCGGTTCGGGGGACGGCCGCATTCCGGTCGCCGCCGCCCGCCGCGGAGCGCGGGCGCTCGGCGTCGACATCGATCCGCTGCGCATCGACGAGGCGCACGCCGCGGCGCGCTTCGCCGGCGTCGAGACCCGCGCGCGCTTCCGGCGGCAGGACCTGTTCGCGACGCCGCTCAGGGAAGCGACGGTCGTCACCATGTACCTGCTCCCGTCGGTCAACCTGGCGCTGCGCCCGCGCATCCTCACCGAGCTGCGCCCGGGAACGCGCGTGCTCAGCCACAATTTCACGATGGGGGACTGGCAGCCCGACGCGGCGGAGGAGCTGGACGCCTCGCACATCTACCTGTGGATCGTGCCGGCCGTGGTCGGCGGGAGCTGGACGGTTCGGCTCGCGGACGGAGGCGTGCTGCCGCTCGAGCTCGAGCAGCGCTTCCAGGAGGTTTCGGGGACGCTCGGCGGGCGGCCGATCCGCGAGGCGGCCCTGCGCGGGACCGATTTCCGCTTCACCGCCGATACGCCTCAGGGACCGCGCATCTTCCGGGGCCGCGTCGGCGACGCTGCCATCGAGAGCGAAGCGGGCGGCGGCTGGACCGCGCAGCGCCTCGACTAGGGCTCGGCGACCACCCCTCGGCCTTCGCGCTCGTCGCTCATCTGCTGGAGCGCGGCCTTGGCCATGGCGACGATCGGGTCCGCAAGCGCCAGGCCGAGCACTCCGAACAGGGCGCCGAAGAGCAATTGGGCGCCGAGGACGGTGGCGGGCGCGAGGTCGACCGTGCGGCGCGCGACATAAGGCACGATGACATAGCCGTCGACGACCTGGACGACGACGTAGACCGCGATCGCCCACAGGCCGGCATCGACTCCCGCGCTGAAGCCGACGAGGACGATCAGCACGCCCGAGATGATCGCGCCGATATTGGGCAGGAAGGCGAGGATTCCGGTCAGGAGGCCGAGCAGCCCGGCCATCGGAACCCCGCCCGCCCAGAGCAGGAGCCAGGTGCCGACCCCTTCGACCGCCATGCCCACCAGGCGTCCGGCCATCAGCCGGCGCAGGGTGGCGCCCATCCGGCTCGACGTGCGGTAGAAGCCCTCGCGGCTGCGCATCGGCAGCATCCAGGCGACGCCGCGCTCGTAGAGCCGCGGCTCGATCGCGATGAACACGCCGATGACGAGGATCATCACGAAGCTGGTGAAGGCGCCGATCGCCGAGGAGACGGCGGAGGTGAGACGGCCGAGGCCGCCCATCAGCTGCTGGGTGAGCTGGTCGACCTGGACGGTGCCTATGCCGAAGCCGTGGGCGCCGGCATAAGCGAGCGCGCGGTCGGCCTGGCCGCGCACGGTCTGGGTGAAGGCCGCCGCCTGGCTGCCGAGCTGCACGCCGGCGATCCAGAAGGTGCCGACGATGAAGACGACGGCGGCGAGGCTGACGATGGCGAGCCGCCAGCCGCGCCCGATCGGCAGGACGCGGCCCAGCAGCCTCGTCCCGCCGTCGAGGATCGATGCGAAGACCATGCCGCCGATGATCAGGAGCAGAGGCTGGGCGAGGACGATGATTCCGAGAACGGCGAGGATCATGCCGATCCAGACCGCGGCACGCTTGAGCTCGGTCCTTACGAGCGGATCGGTGAGCTCGGTCGGCCCCGCTTCCTCGACATGCACCCCGTCCGTCATGACCCCCGTCCCCTCTTTGCGACCCTAGCGCGCCGGCGCCGTCCTCTCGGGATGGAGCGACGTCCCGGCCCGGCCGCCGCGCAGCGCGGTGAACCAGCTGATCGGATTGAGATAGCTCGACGTGCCGTCCAATGAGAAGGTGATGAATTCGGCGCGGCCGCCGATATTCTCCCACGGCACCGGCCCGCCCAGGCCGTTGGACGGCGGGGCGACCGGGAAGCGGCTGTCCGCCGACTGGTCGCGATTGTCGCCCATCAGCCAGAGATGGCCCGCCGGCACCACGACCGGCGCGAAATCGTCCGCGGGAGTGAGCCCGATGTCGACCGTGTCGTAGATGCGGCCGTTGGGGAGCGTCTCGCGGACGATCGGAAGCCGGCAATATTCGCGGCCGTCGGCGCCGCGGGTGCGGCCGCTCGCGCCCGCCTGGGGGCAGTCGATATTGGCGTCGATCGGGATCATCGCGTCGGGCCGCCGCTCGCGGGGGACGCGCCGGCCGTTGATGTAGAGCTGGCCGGCGATCATCTGGATGCGGTCGCCAGGCAGGCCGATGACGCGCTTGATATAGTCGGAGCGGCCGCCCGGCGGGGTGACGATGACGATGTCGCCGCGCTCGGGCAGCGAGCCGAGCAGGCGGCCGGAGACCGGCGGCATGATGTGGAAGCTCGGGCTCACCCACGACCAGCCGTAGGGATATTTGCTGACCACCAGCCGGTCGCCCTTGAGCAGCACCGGCATCATCGATTCGGACGGGATGTAGAAGGGCTTGGCGATGAAGCTGTGGAAGGCGAGCACGGCGAGGATCAGCCAGAAAATCGCCTTGACCTCCCCCCACCAGTCGGTCGACTTCTTCGCGGCGGGCGGAGTCGGCGCGGCCTCCGCGGCAGGCGCGGCCGCTTGCGCGGTGGCGACGGGGCGATCGCTGTCGGTCACGTCGTTGCAGTCCTCGGCACGGCGGAGATGATGACGAGGGCGAACGCGAACGGATGGTCGTCGGTCATCGTCAGGTGGATCAGGGCCGCGTGGCCTTCGGGGATCATTGCGTCAAGCCTCTCTTTGGCGCCGCCGGTGAGGTGGAGCGTCGGTTCGCCCGATGCTTTGTTGACCACGCCTATATCGCGCATGAACACGCCGCGGCGAAAACCGGTGCCGACCGCCTTGGAGAAGGCCTCCTTGGCGGCGAAGCGCTTGGCGAGCGTGCCGGCGCGGGTCAGCGGGCGCTTTTCCGCCTTGGCCCGCTCGGTCTCGGTGAAGACCCGCCGCTCGAAGCGCGCGCCGAAGCGGTCGAGCGAGCTCTGGATCCGCTCGATGCTGCACAGATCGGAGCCGATTCCGAGGATCATGACGCCCACCGGGGACAGTCGCTGTAACTGCCCACGACGCCGTCCGCGACGCCTGCCCCCGCGCGGGACGGAAAGGGGACAGTTACGGTGACTGTCCCCATCAACGCGCGGAATCCATCAGCTCGCGCATCCGGCGGACGCTCGCATCGAAGCCGGTGAAGATCGCCTCGCCGACCAGGAAATGGCCGATGTTGAGCTCGGCGAGCTGCGGGATGGCGGCGATCGGCGCGACATTGCCGAAGCTGAGGCCGTGGCCGGCGTGCGGCTCGATCCCGTTCTTGCGGGCCAGCGCGGCGGCGTCGGCGATGCGGCGCAGCTCGATCGCGCGCTCCTCGCCCTCGAGATGGGCGTAGCGGCCGGTGTGGAACTCGACCACCGGCGCCTTCAACCGGATCGCCGCCTCGATCTGGCGCGGATCGGGCTCGATGAACAGGCTGACGCGGATGCCGGCGCCGCCGAGCCGGGCGACGAAGGGGAGGAGCTGGTTGTCCTGGCCGGCCGCGTCGAGGCCGCCCTCGGTGGTGCGCTCCTCGCGCTTCTCGGGGACGATGCAGGCGGCGTGGGGTCGGTGGCGGAGCGCGATCTCGAGCATCTCCTCGGTCGCCGCCATCTCGAGGTTGAGGGGGATGGCGAGCTCCGCCTTGAGCCGCGCGATGTCGTCGTCGCGTATGTGGCGCCGGTCCTCGCGCAGATGCGCCGTGATGCCGTCGGCGCCGGCCGCGGCGGCGGCGAAGGCGGCACGGACCGGGTCCGGATGATCGCCGCCGCGCGCGTTCCTGATGGTCGCGACATGGTCGATATTGACCCCCAGACGCAAATGGGAGGTCACGCGGCCTTCCGGCTCCCCGGCTTCTCGACCGGCAGCGCCGCCAGCTCCGGCGGCATTGCCTCGGGCTCGTAGACCGGGACGTCGAGCCGGATCAGCGGGAAGAAAGGGATTCCGAGATCGGCGAGGCCGTTCGAGCGGTCGACGAGCGCGGCGGCCGCGACGACTTCGCCGCCGACGGCCTCGACCGCGCGGATCGCCTCGCGCGAGCTGAGGCCGGTCGTGACGACGTCCTCGACCAGCAGCACCCTTTGACCGGCCTCGAGACGGAAGCCGCGGCGCAGCTCGAAGGTGCCGGTCGGCCGCTCGAGGAAGATCGCCTCGAGGCCGAGCGAGCGGCCGAGCTCGTGGCCGATGATGACCCCGCCCATCGCCGGCGACACCACCGCCTCGATGCGGCTGCGGATCTCGAGCGGCAGCGCGGCGGCGAGCGCGTGGGCCAAGCGGGCCGCGCGGGCCGGGTCCATGAGGACCCGCGCGCATTGCAGATAGCGCGGGCTGTGCAGGCCGGAGGAGAGGACGAAATGGCCGTCGAGCAGCGCGTCGGCGGCCTTGAACTCGGCGAGGATCTCGTCTTGCGTCATGCCCGCTCCAGCCGCCGCTCCGGCGCCCGCCGGCAGATAGACAAGCGGGCGCTGCGCATCAAGTTCGCGCTGCTTTTCCGGCGGTTGGGGGACGGCGAAATCGTCGCCATCTGGGCGCTTGAGGGCGCTGGCTTACCTCCCTATAAGGCGCCCGCACCGCCCCCCGGGCGTCTCGAATCCACCCCCGCGCGCTCGGGCGGGTCCAAGGGGTTTAGATGAATAGTCTTCTCAAGATCTTCGCAGCGGCCGCCGCGCTCGGCCTCGCGCCGGTCGCCGCATCGGGACAGGCGGCCGCGCCGGCTCCGGCCCCTGCGGCCAGCCAGGCCGCGCCCGCCCCCGGCGGCGCCACGCCGACCGCCACGCCTCCCGGCGGAGCGCAGCCGCAGGACGTCTCCGGCCCGGACGCCGCCAACGGCCGTCCGAGCGACGCCCAGGTCGCCCAGAGCACCGCCGCCAGCCAGGCCGCCCCCGAGCCCGGCATCGGCCAGCCCGACGGGCGGATGGGCCTTCAGGACCAATTCTCGCCGATCGGAGTCGAGGCGGCCTGGTTCCACAACTGGATCCTGCTGCCGGCGATCACCGTCATCTCGCTGTTCGTGCTGGCCTTGCTCCTGTTCGTCATCGTCCGCTTCCGGCGCAGCGCCAACCCCACCCCCTCGCGCACCACCCACAACACATTGCTCGAAGTGGTCTGGACCCTGGTCCCGGTGCTGATCCTGGTGGTGATCGCGATCCCCTCGATCCGGCTGCTCGCCAACCAGTACGACCCGCCGCGCGCGGACCTCACGATCAAGGCGATCGGCAACCAATGGTATTGGGAGTATGAATATCCCGATCATGGCGTCCAGCTCGTCTCCAACATCCTCTCCGACGCCGATGCCGAGCGGCGGCGCGAGCCGCGGCTGCTCGCCGTGGACCAGCGCGTCGTCGTCCCCGCCGGCGCGACCGTGAAGGTGATCGTGACCTCCAACGACGTCGTCCACAGCTGGGGCGTGCCGGCTTTCTGGGCGAAGATCGACGCGGTGCCCGGCCGGCTCAACGAGACCTGGTTCCGCGCCGACCGCCCCGGCCTCTATTACGGCCAGTGCTTCGAGCTGTGCGGCGCGCGCCACGCCTACATGCCGATCGCGGTCGAGGTGGTGAGCCGCGAGCAGTTCGCCGCCTGGGTCGCCGCGCACGGCGGCCACATGCCGGGCGCCCAGCCGGCGGCCGCCGCTCCCGCCGCCGCGCGCCGGCCCGGGATCACCGCCGGGCAGGCCGACGCGGCGACCCCGGCCCCGGCGGGAGTCACTCCAGGAACGACCACGCCCCCGGTCACCAGCCAGGGCGCACCCAACACCAGACAGGGCGGAAGCCACTAAGCATGACCGACACCACCGCCAATGCGAGCCACTTCGAGGCGGCTCATGCCGATGCCCATCATCACGATGCGGACCACAAGCCGGGCTTCTTCGCCCGCTGGTTCATGTCGACCAACCACAAGGACATCGGCACGCTCTACCTGATCTTCGCGATCACGGCGGGGATCCTTGGCGGCGCGATCTCGGGCCTGATGCGCCTCGAGCTCGCCGAGCCGGGCGTGCAATATCTGCAGTCCTGGGCTTCGATGATCGGCGGCTCGGCGGCGACGTTCGACGAGGGCCTGCATTTCTGGAACGTGCTGATCACGGCGCACGGCCTGATCATGGTCTTCTTCATGGTGATGCCGGCGATGATCGGCGGCTTCGGCAACTGGTTCGTCCCGATCATGATCGGCGCGCCGGACATGGCCTTCCCGCGGATGAACAACATCAGCTTCTGGCTGCTGCCGCCGGCCTTCCTGCTGCTGCTCGGCTCGGCCTTCGTGCCCGGCGGGGTCGGCAACGGCGCCGGCGTCGGCTGGACGGTCTACGCCCCGCTCTCGACCACCGGCGCCACCGGCCCCGCGGTCGACATGGCGATCTTCGCGCTGCACATGGCCGGCGCCTCGTCGATCCTCGGCGCCATCAACTTCATCACCACCATCTTCAACATGCGCGCGCCGGGCATGACCCTGCACAAAATGCCGCTCTTCGTCTGGTCGATCCTAGTCACGGCCTTCCTGCTGCTGCTGGCGCTGCCCGTGCTGGCAGGCGCGATCACGATGCTGCTCACGGACCGCAATTTCGGGACCCACTTCTTCGATCCGGCCGGCGGCGGCGATCCCTTGCTCTACCAGCACCTCTTCTGGTTCTTCGGCCATCCCGAGGTCTACATCATGATCCTGCCGGGCTTCGGCATGGTCAGCCAGGTGA
>JAXDPC010000040.1:0-2961 GCA_034668525.1 Sphingomonadales bacterium | reverse complement strand
ACGGTGATGGCACCCGATCGGTTCGTCGCGCCGTACCACTCGTTCTTGCTCGAGCGAACGCCGAAGCCTGGGCCAGAGGAGCCCCGCGCCTGGCGCAAGGACGAGTACCCGGACTGATCGCGGTAGGTGGTGAGGTCAGCGAAGGCCCGTGTCGGTCGGCCGCAGAGCCAGTTGAGCCAGATGCCGGCGCTGTCGGCCAGCGGCTTGGAGGCGATCCGGGCGCCGCAGCCCGTGCAAGGTGCGCGCCCGGCATCCCCAAAACCACCTGGAGTGGCGGCGGCTGTAGTGATGCGCGCGAGCGACACCCAGCTCCGAGCGCCGCGCGGTCTCGACCGACCGGCCGCATTCCACCGGCGTGGAGTCCAGCAGCACGATCGCGTCGTGATAGCCGGGGCAGTCGCGGGCGAAGGCGGCCATCAGCCGCTCGATCCGCTCGGCCGACCACGCCGGTCGCGGCGACATCGGCCGCCAGCGACGGGGACCACGACGCCTGGGCGTCGAGCTTGAAGCGGAGGCCGGGATAACGCACGAGGCGGCGGCCGACCGCGGCCACAGCCGGCGGGTCGCCGAGTCCGAGCGAATTCACGAAGCGCACCGGCGCGGGCTCGCGGCCGAGCGCCTCCGGCAGCCCGAGCTTGGCCTGCGCGAGCGCCAGATCCAGGGCGGCGGACTCGAACGCCCACCGCCGCCAGCGCCGCGCCATGTCCCATGTAGGTCACCCGCCCGGCGGGGGCGGGCGCCTCCAAGCGGTCGATCGCGTGCGCGTCGACGGTGAGCGGCAGGTCGGCGACGCGCGTCCACAGGGATTCGGGCATGTGGGGATGGACAATGCTGATCGCGGAGACTCATCGCACGCTTCCGCGACCTCGCTCGTGCTGCGTGCGGGGAGGACACCGGCCGGACGTGCCGATCGCGGCCGGAACCGCATCGATACGTCCAGCGGTCCCCCCCGACACGCGCGCTCACTGCTCCTTTGCGCGAGAGTCACAGTGCGGGAGCGGAGGCCGCCACGCCCGCCTCGCCGAAGGCACATCTCGTACGCGACTGTGCCGCGGTCGACCTGCTCCTTGGTGCCGGCGGGCGGCCACTCGATAGGGGGTTCACACGGCGTGTCGGTACGGCCACCTCCCGCGTGGTCCGGAGCCTGTGTCCCCGCCCGACGCCTGTCTGCACCCAGTTCCGCCGGCTCCGTGCTGGGAGGCTGCGGCCAATCCTCCCTGGCACCCCTTTTGAAGGAGCTCAGCTCTGATGCAATCCCGAAACCTCGCGGCGCGCGCCGGTAAATGGAGCGCCCAGCACCGCAAGACAGCCATCCTCGGCTGGATCCTCTTCGTGGTCCTCGCCGCCGTCCTTGGCGGCGCCGTTGGTCAGAAGAACATCGACGACTCCGCCGCGGGCAGCGGCGAGTCCAAGCGCGGCGACATGATCGTCGAGGCCGCAGGCTTCCCGGACCAGGCCGGCGAGCAGGTGCTGGTCCAGGGCAAGGGCTCGATCAAGGCCGACGATCCTCAGGTGACGGCCGCCGCGAGGGATGTGGTGAGCCGGCTGAAGCGGATCGAAGGCATCACCGAGATCGAGAGCCCGCTCGACCCCGCCACTCGCGTCAACACTGTGTCCAAGGACGGCCGCTCGGTCGTCGTGAACTTCTCGATGCCCGGCACGGACGAGCACGTCGAGAAGCTCGTCGAGAAGCCGCTCGCCGCCGTGGCCGCCATCCAGACGGCCCATCCCGGCGTGCGTGTCGAGCAGTTCGGCGAGGTCTCGGCCACCAAGGAGATCGCCGCCCAGGACGCGAAGGACGGAAAGAAGTCGGAGTTCATCTCCTACGGCCTGATGCTGATCATCCTGCTGGTCGCGTTCGGCGCGGTCGTCGCCGCCGGCCTTCCGCTCGTGCTCGGCGCCACCGCCGTCGCCGCCACGATCGGCCTCCTCGGGCCGGTCAGCCACCTCTACGCGCTTCCGCTCGACGTCGCCCAGCTCGTGGTCATCATCGGGCTCGCCGTCGGCGTCGACTACGCCATGTTCTACGCGCGCCGGATGATGGAGGAGCGCGACAAGGGCCACTCGACCGAGGCCGCGGTGGAGATCGCCGCCGCCACGTCGGGCCGCGCGGTGCTCATCTCGGGCCTGACGGTGATGACCGCGATGGCCGGGCTGCTGTTCGCCGGCAACCCGATCTTCGCCGGCTTCGGCATCGGCACGATGTTGGTCGTCGCCGTCGCCATGGTCGGCTCGCTGACCTTCCTGCCGGCGACGCTCGCGTTCCTCGGCCGGAAGAACTGGCTGGAGAAGGGCCGGGTGCCCTACATCACCAAGCGCCGCCACCAGGCGAAGGGCGAGTCGCGCGTCTGGGGCGCCATCCTCGCCCGCGTCCTCGAGCGCCCGCTCGTGTCCGCGGTGATCGCCGGCGCCGTGCTCGTCGCCCTCTCCGTCCCCGCGCTCGGCCTGCAGTTCAAGGATCCGGGCTTCGACGGCTACTCGCGCAGCCAGCCGGTCATCCAGACCTACGACCGCGTCCAGGCCGCCTTCCCGGGCGGCGCCGTCCCCGCGACGACGGTCGTCAAGGCCGACGACGTCACGGCGCCCGAGGTCCAGACCGCGATCAAGGCGCTCCACGACAAGGCGATCGCGACCGGCCAGCTCTCCGAGCCGTCCAACGTCGAGGTCAGCCCCGACAAGACCGTCGCCGTCGTCGCCCTGTCGGTCAAGGGCAGCGGCACCGACGCCGCGTCCGACAGGTCGCTGCAGGTGCTGCGCGAGGACATCGTTCCGGTCACGGTCGGGCGCCTGCCGAACGCCGAGGTCGCCGTCAACGGCCTCACGGCCGGCTCCAAGGACTTCATCGACGTCACGACGTCGCGCCTGCCGATCGTGTTCGCGTTCGTCCTCAGCCTCGCGTTCATCCTTCTGCTGATCACGTTCCGCTCGATCGTGGTGCCGATCAAGGCGATCATCCTCAAC